>CAYSGA010000066.1:0-9103 GCA_964430165.1 uncultured Eubacteriales bacterium | reverse complement strand
GTGGCCAACCAATGACGATATCGGTCATCGCCCGCAACACCTTCAAAGAGGCCGTCCGCGACCGGGTTCTTTACCTCCTCCTGATTTTTTCGGCCCTGTCGATCGTCCTGGCCCGGGTCCTGGCCGTCCTGACCGTGGGCGACCGGGTCAAGGTCGTCAAGGATGTCGGCCTCGCGTCCATCGCGTTCTTCGGGGCGCTGATGGCCATCCTGATCGGGACGGGACTGGTCTATAAAGAAATCGAAAAGCGGACGATCTTCACCCTGATTTCCAAGCCCATCCGCCGGGCGGAGTTTCTTCTGGGGAAATTTTTAGGCCTCGTTCTGACCCTCGCGGTCATGGTCGCGGCCATGACCCTGATTTACCTGGCCGTCGTCTTCCTGCACACGTTTAAAATCGAAGGCCGGATGGTGCTCGCGGTCTTTTTCATCTTCCTGGAGCTGATTCTCCTGACGGCCGTGGCCGTCCTGTTTTCCTGCTTCTCCACGCCGATTCTGAGTTCGCTCTTCGTCCTCAGCTTCTACTTGATCGGCCATTTTTCCTGGAGCCTGGAAACCCTGATAAAAAAAACGCCGCCGGGGACGCGGCGGACTCTGCTTCAGGCCGCTTACGCGATCCTCCCCGACCTGGAAAATTTCAACATCAAGACCGAGGTCGTCCAGAACCTGCCCCTGCCGGCCGGGCTGTGGCTCGGGGCCTTGGGCTATTCCGCAGTCTACACGGCCTTCGTCCTGCTGTTGGCCGTCTGGATTTTCCGGAGGCGGGATTTCATCTGAGCCATGGGCAAACGGACGGTGATCTTTCCAGCAGTCCTTCTCCTGGCCCTGGCCGGCATCGTCGGGCTCAAACTCAACCTGGACGGGTTGACCCGGGCGAAAATCCCCGGGGCCGGCATCGTCTACCTGCCGTCCGGGCCCGCGGTGAAAGCGGCCACGTTCGGCTTCCCCTCTTTGATGGCCGATATCGCTTACGTCTGGGCGATTCAATACTACGGCAACACGAACATCCCGGAGCGTTTCAAGAATTTCAACCGCATCTTTTCCGTCATCGCCGACCTTGACCCGAAGTGGATCGATCCATATCTCACGGCCGCTCTTATCGCCCATTACGACACCGGCGACGGCGAACTCGCCCTCAAAATGTACGATGAGGGGGCCGCCCGCAATCCCGGCCAGTGGATCTTCCCGCTCGAGGCAGGCCATTACTGCCAGATGTTCCTCAAGGATTACGAACGGGCGAAGGCCTATTATGAAAAGGCCTCGGCCGTCCCCGGCGCGCCGGACATCGCCAAGCGCCTGTTCGCTAACGCCGCTTATAAGACGATGGATTATAAAACGTCCTGGGCGACGTGGCGGGAGGTTTACGAGACGGCCACCGACCCCCAGATCAAAAAAATCGCCAGTAACCACCTGTATAACGTCAAGGCGGCCGTCGACATCGCCACCCTGAAAGCCGCTCTTGAAAGGTTCCAGAAATTGCGCGGCCGGACCGCCCGGGACCTCGGCGAGCTCATCACGGCCCGGTTGATTTCGGCCGTACCGCGGGATTTCGACGACAAAGATTACATCTACGACCCGAAAACGGGGGAAATCAAAACGGCGGTGATCCCATGGAAGCGCTGATTCTCGTCGTCGTCTTCGGCCTCGCCTGGGGCAGCTTCCTCAATGTCGTCATCTACCGGGTGCCGCTGCGGATGAGCCTGCTTCATCCGCCCTCGACCTGTCCGTCCTGCAAGACCCGGATCAAACCGTACGAAAACATCCCTGTTTTGTCCTACCTGTTCCTGCGCGGGAAATGCCGTCATTGCGGGGCCCGGATCGGGGTGATGTATCTCATCGTCGAAATCCTGACGCCGGCGCTTTTTGCCGTCGTCTATTTGCACTCGGGCGGGTTCGGGCTTCCCTTTTACGTCTCCGCCCTGTTTACAAGCGCGCTGATCACCCTGGCCTTCATCGACGCCCGCCATCAAATCCTCCCCGACGTCCTCACCTACCCGGGGATTGTCCTGGGCCTCGCCTATTCCTTTTTCCGCGACGACCTGAAAATCGGCGGGGCGCTCTTCGGAGCGGCGGTCGGAGGAGGATTTCTCCTGTTGATTTACGGGCTCTACTGGCTGATCCGGAAAAAAGAGGGCCTCGGCCTGGGAGACGTGACGATGATGCTCATGATCGGCGCGTTTCTCGGCTGGCGGAAGACGCTCCTGACCCTGATCCTGGCCTCGTTTGTCGGGGCGATCGTCGGCCTCGTCCTGATGAAGGCCAAGGGCAAGGACCTGAAATCCGCCCCCCCCTTCGGGTCGTTTCTCGCCCCGGCCGCCTACGCCGCCCTCGTCTGGGGCGATCAAATCGTCGCCGCTTATCTTTCGCGCTTCCCGCAATAAATCGGGACCTGGTTAACCGTTTCCTCTTTTTTTATCAGCGGTCTTTTTACGGAAAATAGGGTATCGGTTAACCAGGTACCGATTAAAAAAAGAACGGGAACATGTCTTTGACCTGTCCCCTTTTATTATGGTATTGATAGAAACCATGTTATCGGAGAAAAAGGGCGCCTTGACGGCCATCGCTTTGGTCAGCGCTGTATTTCTCGGCTTCGCCCTATTCGCCGACCTCCCCGCCCTCCACGAAGGATTCCTGGCCGCCGATCAGGCCACGTATTTCTCCATCGCCCAAAGCCTGGCTTACGACCATGATTTGGAATACACGAAGAAGGACCTCATCCGGTATAAACAGCAATTCTGGGCCGGGCCCCAGGGCCTATTCCTGAAACGGGTCAAGACCCCGGCCGGAGACAAATTATTCTTTGCCAAATCTATGGCCTACGGCCTGTTTGCCGCGCCATTTGTCCGGGCCTTCGGGTCCAACGGACCGATCGTTTTCCACGCGCTCCTCCTTTTTTTGCTGCTGCTGATGGGGCTCTCCTATTTCGCCCTCCAGAACAGCCCCGGTCTTTCGGTCCTGAGAATCGGAACGTTCCTGTTCGCCTCGGTCGCCGGGGCCTATACCCTGTGGATCGCCCCGGATTTTTTCAACCTGTTCTGCGTTTTCACCGTGCTCTACTTCTGGTTATACAAGCATCGGCGGACCGAAGCCGGGACGGACGGACCGGCCTTCGAAACGGCCGCGGCCGAGCCGGACAAAGCCCCGGGCCGAAAAACCTTCGGCGACCGCTGGACGGCTTTCCTCCTTTCGGACGCGTCCGATTATTGCGCGGCCGCGGTCGCCGGAATCGTCGCCTACGCCAAGCCGCCCAGCGTCGCCGTATTCGGCCCGTTGGTGCTTTGGACGCTCCTCAAAAAGCGGCCGGTCAAAGCCGTCCTCCTGGTTCTCATTTTCGTCCTGGCCTTTGGCGCCCTGTTCGGGACGAACCTTCTCCTGACCGGGGACTGGAATTACCAGGGCGGCGAACGAAAAAGCTTTTACTTCAAATTCCCCTACGAGCATCCCGATCTCACCTTTGATTCCGCCCGGGGGGAAATGATGACCACGGACGGATATCTCAAACGGGCCCTCTACCCGGCCCGGTTCGTGCCGGTCAATCTTTTCTATTTCATCTTCGGCCGGTTCAGCGGTATGGTCTGGTATTTCTTTCCGGCGTTCCTGGCCTTGATTCTTTTTTTCATCGGCAAAAAGAGCCTCGACCGATGGCTTCTCCTCGTCGCCGTCATCGGCGAAATCCTCATCTATGTCGTTCTCATGCCCGACAATTTCGGCGGCGGCGGCGGTTCGCTGGCCAACCGTTATTTCATGGGGATTTACCCGTTGTTCTTTTTTCTCCCCCGCCTGAGAGTCCGGCCGGGGAGAATCGTCGCCGAATGGGCCGCGGCCGCCCTGTTGATCGCCCCGATTCTCGTTTCGCCGATACAGGCGGCCCACTCTCCGGCCGCCCGCGCCATGCGTTTCCCCTTCACCCTTTTCCCCGTCGAGCTGACCCTGATCAACGACCTGCCCACGAACACAAACCCGACCGCCTTCCGCCAACAATGGGGCGAACCCCTCTTCGACGACCGTTTTCTTTATTTCCTCAACGACAATTACAACGCCAAACACCGGGAGGAGAACGGCTGGTGGACAACGGGCGACCGCAAGCTTGAATTCATCCTCCGGACATCGGTCCCGGTCCGGGAAATCGTCTTTCATCTCCTTAACAACCCGCGGCTCGAAAACAAGATCACGGTCTGGGTCGGCGCAAAGCGGAAAACGGTCACCCTCGGGCCGCACATGAGGTCCGAACTTCGTTTTCCGGTCGGCGGGGGATTCCAGGTTGAGCCCGCCCACATGTACCGGGTGAGAATCAAGGCGGCCAAGGGGTCCATTCCCTACTTCGAGGACGGCAAGAGCGACGAACGCCGCTGGCTGGGCGTCTTCTTCACCCCCGAACTCATTTCCCCCTGATCTGCGATGTGCGGAATTTGCGGGCTGGTCCGGACGGCGCGAGGGGCGGCCTTTTCCCGTGAACTCGTCGCCGGGATGTGTCAAACCATCGTCCATCGCGGCCCCGACGACGAGGGCGTCTATGTCGACGACCGAGCCGGCCTGGGCAACCGCCGGCTGAGCATCATCGACGTCGAAGGCGGCCACCAACCCTTGTCCAACGAGGATGGCTCGGCCTGGATCGCCTACAACGGCGAGGCCTACAATTTCGCCGAAATCCGGGACGATCTCAGCGGCCGCGGCCACGTCTTCACGACCCGGTCCGACACCGAAACGATCGTCCACGCCTACGAGGAATGGGGCGTCCCGGCCTTCATTGAACGGTTCCGGGGGATGTTTGCCTTCGCCCTTTGGGACAAGCGGACGGAAACGCTCCTCCTGATGCGCGACCGGATCGGCGTCAAGCCTTTGTACTACACCCTGCTTCCCGACCGGACGCTGGTCTTCGGCTCGGAACTGAAAGCCATCCTCGCCCATCCGGGCGTCCGGCGCGAGGTCGAACCGGCCGCCCTCGACCTTTATTTGACCCTCGAATATGTCCCGGCGCCGTATTCGATGTTTAAAAACATTTTCAAGCTGCCGGCCGGCCATTTCCTGACCTGGAAAGACGGTCGGATCGAGGTCAAAAAATACTGGGACATCGAGCCGAACCCGGATCCCGTCCGGCCCGCCTCGCTCGCCGCCGTCCGGGACGAGCTGTACGCCCTTCTCAAGGAATCGGTCAAACTCCGGCTCGTCAGCGACGTTCCTCTCGGAGCCTTTCTCAGCGGCGGGATCGATTCTTCGGCCGTCGTCGGGCTGATGCGGGAATTGGGGGCGGAGCCGCTCCGGACGTTCTCCATCGGGTTTGCGGACCGGACGTATAACGAACTGGCCTACGCCCGCCGGATCGCCGAACGGTTCGACACGGAACACGAGGAATTCGTCCTTGAGCCGCGGGCGCTCGAACTCACGGAAAAACTTGTCCGGCACCTGGACGAGCCGTTCGGCGATTTTTCCATCTTCCCCACGTATCTCGTTTCCGAGATGGCCCGCCGCCGCGTGACCGTCGCCCTCTCCGGCGACGGGGGGGACGAGCTGTTCGCCGGTTACGAACACTTTCAGGCCCAGCGGATGGCTCGTTGGCCGGGAGTGGCCTTCGGCGCCCGGGCCGCCGGAGCGGTCACCGGCCGGATGCGGCCTTCAAAGAAAAAGAAGGGGGCCTGGAACAAGCTTAAGCGGTTCACCCAGGCTTTCGATCACGATTCCGGACACCGGCATCTCCGCTGGATGATGTTTCTCTCGGAAGGGATGAAGCGGGAACTCTACGGGCCGGCTTTTCAGGGCGCGATCGGCGGGATAGGCCCGCTCCGGAAACGCGAACCGTTCCCCGGACATTTCGCGGCGATGGACGGATTCGACCGGATCAGCGGCGAGCTTTATCTTGACCTCAAAACCTACCTCGTCGACGACATCATGGTCAAGGTCGACCGGATGAGCATGGCGACGTCGCTCGAAGCCCGGGAGCCGCTCCTCGACCACAAGCTCGTGGAATTCGCCTTCCGCCTTCCGGGCGACCTCAAGCTCCACGGCGCGACGACAAAGTGGATCTTTAAGAAGACGCTCGAACGCCTCCTTCCCCGGGAGACACTTTACCGGAAAAAGGAAGGTTTCAGCATCCCGATTAAGCACTGGCTCGCGGCCGACCTCCGCGACTTGATGGAGGGGACATTGAGCGAAAAGCGTGTCCGGGAAAGCGGATGGTTCGAATACGCCTCGATCCGGCGGATGATCGACGCCCACGTCGCCGGGCGCGAAAACTACAGCCACCAGCTCTGGGCCCTGCTTGTCTTTGAGATCTGGCGGGAGAATTACCTTTAAAGGATCTCTCCCGTTATGTGTGGGTAGAAAGAAAGAGGAAACGACAGCCGGAGCGAACATCGTCCGGTTCAGGTCTTTCTCGATGTTATGCTTGGGCAGCCGGCTCGGAAGAAGCCGGCCGAGCGAAGTTGTTTGAGCGTCCCGAACCTTGAACCGTTAAAGGGTATCGGGACGCGAGTTCTTCGCCGCCAAGCCAGACCAATCGAGAAAGACCGCTAAGAACCGGACGCGTGAGCGGAGGGTGTCGTTTTCCTATATACCCACACGAAATGGAAGAGAACCCCTTTAAATAGCGGTCTTCTCGATCAGGAATACTCGGCGCGTCGCCGGGCCGATTTTGAAATTTTCGGCCGCGGGCAGGCCTTCAACCCAAACGATTTCGTCCCCGGAAACAAACACGGCTTTGCGGCCGCGGTCGGCGACGGGGACACCTTTGGCCCGGAACAGTTCGTTGATTTTCTGCCGGCCCGGTGCGCCGAGCGGCCGGTAGCGGTCGCCGTCCCGGGGAGAGCGGGCGACCAGCGGCAAAACGAGGCGGTCGGCGTCAAGCCAGGCCCGGCGGGCGTCATCGAACGGGGGATCCAAAACGAGGCCGCCCCGGACAAACCGGGCCGAAAAAACGGCTCGCGTTTCAGCGATCGCAAGCGGGACGTTTCCGTCCCAAAGGTATCGAAAGCCTTTCGCCGCCCGCTTCCGCGGGGAACAGGCCGTCCCGCGCCGGATCCACGAGCCCTCCCGGATCAACCGGATACCGCCGGGGAGGACGGCGATTTTTCCTTCGCCAAGGTTCCGGACGTTTTCAACGTCGTTGAAGGAAACGCGCCGCAGGTCGCCCTTCTGCCTTTCAATAAACGCCCGGACGCAGCGGCGGGAAAAGCCGAGGGGGAGCAGGGCCGAGGCGTCCGCGTCCAGGCGCGACTTCAGACCCTCCCCCTCCACCAGACCGGGCAGGAGTCGCCGGACGCAGGCATCGAGGGCCCCATCCTCCCCGGCTAAAATCTCGGCCAGCCGCCCGAGTTTCTCGGCGATGGCCGGTTCATAATTTCGCTCGAGATAGGGAATCAGGCGATGCCGGACGTCGTTGCGGAGAAAGGCGCGGTCGCGGTTGGTTTCGTCCTCGCGGTAGGCGAGTTTCCGGGCCCGGAGGAACGTCTCGATTTCCTTCCGCCGGACCTCGATCAACGGGCGGATGATCACCCCTTCATACACCGGCGCGATCCCGCCGAGGCCGCGCGGGCCGCTCCCGCGGAGCACCCGCATCAAGACGGTTTCGGCCTGGTCGTCGAGCGTGTGCCCGGTGGCGATTTTGGCCGCGCCGATTTCGGCGGCCGTTCGACGCAGGAAATCATAACGGAGAAGACGGCCCGTCTCCTCCAGATTCAAGCCGTGTTTTCGGGCGGCGGCCCGGACGTCCTGCTTTTCGAGATAAAAAGAGAGGCCCAAATCGGCCGCCAATTCATGGACGAACCGGGCGTCCCGGCCCGAGGCGGCCCGCAGACCATGGTCGAAATGGGCCGCGGCCAGGCGGAGGGAGAAATCCGCCCGGAGATCGTTCAGAACATGGAGGAGGGCCGTCGAATCCGCCCCGCCCGAGCAGGCGACCAGGACCGTTTCCCCGGGCTTGATCATCCCGCGGCGGACGATCGTCCGGCGGATATTCGAAACGAACGAAGGAGTTTTTCCCCGTTTCATCCCTTTCCTCCTCCCCTATTTTAGCATGGAGGAGGGTATTTTTCTTTTTTACCGGGCCATGGGGAAAAAGTGGCGGCGCAGGGATTTGAACCCCGGACACTACGGATATGAGCCGTATGCTCTGACCGACTGAGCTACGCCGCCAGGGGGCCAAATTTTAGACGAATCGCCTTTTTAAGTCAATGAAAGGGACGCTCTTGGCAGGAATTGTCTTCTTAAAAACGGCGGGTCGGGCATCCATCCTGCCGGCCGCGACGATGAAGAAAGAGTCCGGGCCGCCCCCGGACTATCCGAGCCGGGATTCGACGGCCGTCCAGTCGATATTCTTGAAAAACGCCTCGATATAATCGGCTTTCTTGAGCCCGTAATCCGTCATGTAGGCGTGTTCGAAGACGTCCATGACGAGCAGGGGCAGGCAGCCCGCCGGATGCCCGGTGTCGTGTTCGTTGATCCAGGAGTTGAAGAGCCGCCCGGCGGCGGGGTCCAGGTACAGGACGACCCAGCCGATGCCGCGCATCGCCCCGGCGGCCCGGAAATCCTTTTCCCACGCTGCGAGGCTTCCGAATTCGGCGGCGATCCCGGCCGAGAGTTTCCCGGCCGGGTCCACGTCCGCCTTGCCCCCCAGGTTCCCGAAGTAGAGCTCATGAAGCCGCATGCCGTTCCATTCCCAGCCCAGCCGCCGTTTGATCTCGGCGAACTCGGGAGTCCCCGTCTTCCCGTCCCTGAGCATTTGGGCCTGCAGTTCGAGCGACTTGTTCGTGTTCGTCACATAGCCCTGGTACAGGGTGAAATGGTTCTTCAAGAGCGTTTCGCTGAAACCGGCCATCCCGACAAGTTTTCCGAAGTCCTTCGCGACGTAAGCCATGGTCTTCTCCTCCTTGTTCGCAATCCGTTTCCCCGGGGAACGGAAGCCGCCCGTAAGCCAGCCCGCCCCGCCCAGGCCGATAAGCGCCAGAAAATCCCGTCTGTTGGCCACGATGATTCTCCCTTTCGGCGACATCGTATCCGGAAACGCCGTCCCGGTTCAACCCTCAGGCCGGGCCGGCAACGAGGCTTCCGGCAAAACGGTGCCGAGCGGCCGGGCCGCGGGTCAAAGGCCTGAAGCGGCCAGAGCGATCGTC
>CAYSGA010000065.1:0-9124 GCA_964430165.1 uncultured Eubacteriales bacterium | reverse complement strand
AAAGGCCCGACATGGAGGAATCCACTGAGCCTCCGATGATCTTGACCACGATCTTTCCCTGGATGGGCGTCAACTCGTCTCGGTACTCCTTGGCCTGAGCCTCCACCTTGCGATCCACCGTCACTGATGGACGCTTGAATTCGATCAGTAGTCGGTATCCCAGCACATTCTCAGAAAGCAGCAGGTCAGGACGTTTTGTCGCTCGTTTGCCCTTGAACTTCTTGCCGGTGTATTCCTCTATAACACGGGCCAGAGTGACATTGGAGGCCATGAGGGAGTATTCCGGACCGAACACCCAGAGGTTGCTTTCGAGGGCCTTGTGCATTTGTTGCTCAAGCGTCTTTGAATTGGCGGCCAACTCGTCGAGGCAATCGAGAAGCCTAAGACGATGCGTGGCATGTTGAGCCATTACCGCCATGTCCACCAGGCCAAAAGCTTCAAGAGACTCCGCCAATGTTACGATGTCGGCATGGCGGGCCTGCTCGATCTTCTCGCATACCACCCAGTACTCGTCCTTCTCAAGGGCATCGAATACCAGGGCTACAAGCACATCAATCTTGTCTTCGGCCTCGCCAAAGAACCGCCGGAGAACCCGCTCCACGCACTTGCTTGCGAACTCCCGCCGATGCTCTGGCAACATGGCCAATCGACGATTGATCTCCTGCTGCCGACGGCCACGAGCAAGGCTGATTTCCTTCTTGAACGCCACGTCCACTTTCGGGTTGATCTGTTCCACAGCCCACGCCCGAACTTCCTGAACGGCCTTGCTGCTTTCAAGGAAAGCCCCCCAGTCGGCGGTAACGGCGGCATCTAAGCTATCGGCTTCAATCTCACCCACCAGCCGGTTGAGAAGCTTCGGGGGAATGTCGTCTCGCTCCCGCAGGCCCAGAAAGCTTGGCGGCCCGACAATCTTGCCGCCTACCCGTATCACCACACCAGCCTGTCGGGCCTTAGCAGGTTGATCCATGATGGTGAAGCGTACTTTCACCGGCCCGGCCTCCGGAAGATTCGCCTCAGCGATGAACTGTTGGCCGGGAATGTCCTCATGTGCCAGCGGCTCGCCATTGACCAGAATCGAGAATCGTGACTCCCGCCCATATTCAAGGACAAGAAGTTCCTTCAATGTGGCTGGAGATGGGAAGCTTAGCTTCTGGTTAAGGTCCGACAGCGTGATGGTCGTTCCGTTACCATCCCCATCGCAATCCTCGCTAGCAATGGGCAAATCAATGCCTTCCAAGTCGCCCTGGGCATCGACGACATCCTGTTTGGATATTCGCAGGGAGGTCCTGCGTTCCCGCGTACGAGTGTCTAATTCCATTACGTCGGCCGCAACCAGCCCAGCGAACTTTCCGATGCCCTTGCGCCCCTTGGCTGGCCGGTTCAATCGCTGTGTTCTATCGCCTCTACGTGTTCGGCGGTCGCTGGCGATGTTAAGGTACTCCTGCCGGACCTCATTCTCCGTCATGCCACAGCCGTCATCTTGGACTACAATGGGGCCGTCCGTCATGGCCGTCGGCAATGTGATGGAGACGTGCTCGGCGTCAGCATCCCAAGCATTATCGATCAACTCCTTAAGAGCCTGCTCCGTGGAGCGATAGCTCTCGCCTAACAGACGTGCCAATTTCGGGTCTACGCAGAAATGTGCCGGTGTAGTCATGTCTCTCCCCATACATCTGCCGTTTCCGCATCGAAGAAGTGGACTGTTAGTGCGTGCTTTGTGGCCCGTGTAGCTTGAGCTGCCATGCTGCGCTGGATGATCTGTCGATTCGGTTTGCCACTTACGTCGCCGTACAGTCCAGCCACCATGCCACGTTGCTGGTTGATGTATACGACTTCCCCCTTCATCGCTTGCTGTCCTCTGGAGACCTTGGCAGACTCAGCACTGTCTCGTTACGCTGGGGAGCCCCGTTGTTCCAGTCAAATAGCTGCACGTCACCGGTCGGGTAAATCCGGGCGAAGTTGTTGTCGGTGGTGGCCCAGCTTCCGGTGTTGAAGTACCAGCCATCCATGTGGCCAGGCTGGTGGGTGTGGCCGACAATGAGGACGTCGTACTTGTTCTGCTCCTTGTGGGCCTTGTAGTTCAGGAGCATTTCTGCAGCGCGGTCGGGGTTTTGGGCTGGCGAAGTATCGTTGGACTGCGAGCCGAACAGCAGGAGTATCTTCGCCAACAGCCTGCGCCCCCAAACCTTGAGGCGACTCAGGGCGCCTTCACCCGTCTGCTCCAGCGCGGACTCGACCGAACGTCCGTCGGGCAACGTTGGCGAGCCCGCTAAGGTCTCGGCCATCCCGGCAAAGATGGTCAACAGGCGTCCTTTGCCAGGCACTTCGTCGTTGTTATACGGGTCGACCTCGTGGCCGTGCATGAAGTAGAACGTCTTGCCGCCGATCTTTCGGGAGAACGGGGCCGATAACGACTTAAACAGGGCGGGGCTGAGCAGCTTCTGATCGACAAAGCCCACGAGGTCGATGTCGTGGTTGCCGATAACGTACGTGACCTTCATCTCGCCGAGCTTCTTGATGAGTCGGCTGCCGAAGTCGCTAGTCAGCACGCGGCTGAAGTTGGCTTGCCAAAAATCGAATAGGTCGCCGCCGATGAACCAGATGTTCCCGGCTCCGTGCCGGGCGGCGTTTGCCTCGGCCACGCGGAGGGCCCGCCGGCTGATGTCGGTCGCGACGATGCGGGCCCCGGGGATTTCCTTAGCCAGAGCGATCGCGAGACAACCGCTCCCGGTCCCGATTTCGATAATCAACGGGGCGGCCGTATCCATCAGAGCCAGCGCTCGTTCGACAAGCAATTCGGTCTCGGGACGGGGGATCAAGACGGCTGGAGAGACCGTCATGGGAATAGACCAGAATTCCTTTTCCCGGAGGATGTACGCCAGGGGAATGCGGTTGCGCCGATCTTCCACCGCCCGAAAAAAACGCCGGGCGGCCTCCATCGTCACCGGCCGGCCCGGAAAGGCAAAAATTTCCAGGTCGGTGAATCCCGCCGTCCTCCGAAGAAGCACCCGGGCTTCAAGAAAGGGATCGATTCCGGGAACAATCCTCAGGCGGGCGATGGCCCGGCCGAGCAGCTCGCCGGCGGTCATCGGTCCTGTTCGCCGATTGTCCGGACGTCTTCAAGCCGGCGGGCCTGGTTCTGTTGGAAGAGTTTTTCGAGGAGGACATCGAGATCCCCGTCCAGAACGGCCGCCAGGTTGTGAAAATTTTCGTCCAGCCGGTGGTCGGTGATCCGTGATTGCGGGAAATTGTACGTCCGGATTTTCTCGCTCCGCTCGCCCGTGCCGACCTGGGTGCGGCGGTCCTGGGCGATTTTTTGCTGCTGTTCCGTCCGGGCGATCTCCAGGAGCCGCGACCGGAGAACCCGGAGAGCTTTCTCCTTGTTCCGGTGCTGGGATTTTTCGTCCTGGCAGGAGACGACCATCCCGGAGGGCTTGTGAGTGACGCGGATGGCCGTGTAATTGCGGTTGACGTTCTGCCCGCCGGGGCCGGAGGAGCCGAACGCCTCGACTTTGAGGTCCTTCGGGTCGAGCTTGACGTCGACTTCATCGGCCTCGGGAAGGACGGCCACGGTCACGGTGGAGGTGTGGATCCGTCCGCCCGCCTCGGTTTTCGGGACGCGCTGGACGCGATGGACGCCGCTTTCGAACTTGAGGCGGGAATACGCCCCGGGCCCGCGGATTCCGGCGATCGCTTCCTTGAACCCGCCGATCGGGGATAGACTCGTATCCAAAACTTCAAAAGACCAGCCTTTCTGCTCGGCGTAACGGGCGTACATCCGGAACAAGTCCTGGGCGAACAGGGAGGATTCGTCCCCGCCCGCCCCCGCCCGGATTTCGAGCAGAACGCTCTTTTCGTCGAGGGGGTCTTTGGGGACGAGCAGGAGCCGGATGTCCCGGGACAAGGCCGCTTCCCGGTCTTTCAGATAATGGAGCTCCGCCGAAGCCAGGGCCTTCAGGTCGGAATCGGCGCGCGGGTCCGACAGGATGTCGCAAGATCCGGCGATGTCCGCCCGGACGCGCCTGAGTTCCTCGCTTTTCCGGACGAGCGGCTCGATTTCCGCCCGTTCCTTGGAAACGTCCCGGAATTTTTTAGGGTCGGCAATAACGGCCGGATCGGAGAGCGCCCGGACGAGTCGGCGATGCTTTTCCTCGACCGACTCCAGTTCGGAAATCATCTCCCCGGGGCATCACATCTACTTCTTTTTCCTGCCGGCAACGCCCGGTCCGAATTTCTTGCGGAATTTTTCGACCCGGCCGGCGCTGTCGATGAATTTCTGCTTGCCCGTGAAAAAAGGATGGCAATTCGAACAGATTTCAACCCGAATTTCCTTCTTCGTCGACCGCGTCTGGAACGTGTTGCCGCAAGCGCAGATCACCAGGCAATCCTCATAATTCGGATGAATATCCTGTTTCATCAAATGATTCTCCTTGGAAGGCCGTTTATTATACCAGACTCCGCGAATAATTCAATTCCCGCCTCAATCTTCCCGGGATTTCCGTTCGAACTCGTCCCAGTCGACGGTGAACTTCGTCCGGTTCAATCCTTCGCGGACCCGGTCGCGATAAGCCCGGGATTCAAAATGTTCGCGGACGTCCCTGACGAGAGGAAGGACCTGCTCCTCGGCCGTCCATTCATAGGGCGAACCGTCCGTCCTCTTCAGGCAGTTCCGGTGGACGACCCAAGCCATCTGCTTGATCGGAACGTGGCTGAACGTCCGTCGGATCGTCTGGACCTCGGCTTCCTTGGCCGGGTTGGCGAACTTGAAATACCGGGAGAACAGGACGGCGTTATGGTAATAAGCAGGAAAGGCGAGCAGACCGTCCTTCCCGACCGTCCGGCCGAGGTAGATGAAAATATCCATGATCCGTTTGCTCATGCCCAGCCCCGGGTGGAGCTGGCCGGGAAGAGAACCGTGCCGCCCGGAGAATTCGGCCTCCGGATTTTGGAGCGTCAGCCACTCGAAGACCAGAGTCGAAAATTCGCGGAGCGGAGCCGGGACGAGGTTTTTCCCCTTCGGGTCGAAAACGCCTTCCCGGATTTTCAAATCCACGATCAATCGGTCGGGGACGCGGTCGCGGTGATAGATCTGAAACCTCTGCAGCGGCGGATATTCGGAGGAATCGAGGTCGATGGCGATCGGCCACAAGCCGCGTTTCCGGGCTTCCTTGAGAAAACCCATTTTTGCCAGCACGCCGGAGACTTCGTTGACCGTGTAACGCCCGAGGAACAGGACCGTCCCCCGGCGCTCGCCGAGCGAGCCGAAAATTTCGCTCTCGTCGACCAGAGGGCTGTTCCAATCCTCCGGCGCGGGATCGTCCTTCTTCATCGCTGTTCCTTTTCCGCCGCCCGAAAACGCCGTCTTAATTTTAAACGATTCGCCCCCCGGTGGCAAGAAAATTAACGATCGGGACCGGGGGAAAACGGGTCACAGAGGAGAAGCGCGACCGGAATCAAGCGGGGTTGCGGTAGAAGCAGAGGGTGTCGTCGCCCAAACGAACCTGCCGTTCCAGGGTGAAATCCCCCGGTTCGAAACGGGTTTTAAAATGGCGGCGGAGGATGATCCTTCCGCCCGGGGCCAACAACCCGCGTTTGCGGATGACTTTGAGCGGGTTCCGTTCGTCCAGAAGCCGGTAGGGCGGGTCGAGAAAAATGAGGTCGAACCGGGCGCCCTCCCCGGCCAGCTGGATGACCGCCCGGTTGAATTCCATGGCCACGATCCGGGAATGGTCCTCGGCCTGCAATTTAGCCAGGTTGTGACGGAGCGTGCCGACGGCCGCGGGAAGGATTTCGACGAACACGGCGAAGGAGGCACCGTTGCTGAGGGCCTCGATCCCGACCGATCCCGTTCCGGCGAACCCGTCGAGCACTTTGAGGCCGGGCAGTTCTTCCCGAAGGATGTTGAACAGCGCCGTTTTCAGCTTGTCGGGATACGGACGGACCTGGGGATTTTTGACCTTGCGCAGGCGTTTTCCCTTGTAGATTCCGCTGATGACTCTGATCATACCCGGCCCTCAATAATAAAGAATGAGGCCTCCCCTGCGGCTTCGCAAATCCTTGAGACCGGGCGGCAGAGCCACCCAATCCATGATCGAACCGGCGTCGGATTTTCCCCACGCGGCCGCGGCCGCGATGATCGCATCCAACAAAACGACGGGAATGGCCTGTCCTTCAAGGAAGAGCTTGTCGAGGTCGATTTTGGCGGCGGCATCGCGGACGATCACCTTTCCGGAAAAAAAGATGTTCAGCCGGGGCTTGAGCCCCAGGGGAAGCGAAGCCCCGCTCAAGTCAACGAACGCCCTGCCCTCAACCCGGTTGTCGTCAAAGAGCTTGAGGGCAAGTTCGCGGAGGACGTCGTCCCGGTCGGCCTCGAGGAGGACGGCCAGCCAGGAGTTCAATTCCCCCTCGGTGAAAGCGACGCTCCGCATCGGCCGGGCGATTCCAGCCGCATGTATCTCCTGGATCCGGTCGAGCTCCGCCTGGATCCGGGCCGCGTCTTTTATCATTTCGGCCGTGAGATCTCCGCCGGCGGCCGGTTCCACCACGACGGCGGCCAGGACGACGGCCAAGGCCCAGGCGGCCCGATGGCCCGAAATCCATTTTTGTCGTTTCCTGTCCACGAGGCTATTTTAGCAGATCGGCGGCTTCCGGAGGAATATTTTTGGGATAAAAAAAAAAATCCCGCCCTAACGTCGGCCGGTGAATCGGCCGACGTTAGGGCGGGATATTCCCGTGTTCGCCCGGTTACTTCTTGAAAGGAGAAACCGGAGTTTGATCCGTGACTTCGATAATGCCGGCCAGAATCAAGCCGCTCCCGGCGATGACGCTGGCGATGCCGCAGGGCGTCAGGAAGAACGGCGGAATGCCCTTTTTGCAGACGACGTAAATACCGTCGCCCGGGTCGGCCGACCGGGCGGTTTTCAACAAACCATTTTGCCCGGCGAAAAGGCGCTTGACGGCTTCACCGCCCGCGCCGAGGTTCTCCACGTCCTGGAAGAAATTCGTCTGGAGACCCTTGACCCGGACGCGGTCGTCGATCTGGAGAACGCCCTTCTCGATGAAGACTTCGGCTTCCTTCGTCGCCGGATTATACCGGACGACGCGCCCGATCCGGCTCTCCCCTTCCTCGACGGCCTGTTCTCTCAGGACTTCCTGAACGGAGGTTTGGACGTTGGCTTCGTAAAGGTCGAGGGAAAGCGCGATCTTCGTCGTTTCGTTGGCCAGAATCCCGATCAGTTCGCTGGAATTGAAATCTCCTTCGACTGAGGTGATGCCGAACTGATAAATCCCCTTGCTCAGGTTTTCCAAGCGGAAATTTCCCTGGGTGTCGGTGGGTTCGGCGGCCGAAACAGACCCGGTGGAGATGTTTTTCAGCCGGACGACCGCTCCGACGATGGGAGTCTTCCCGTCCTGGGTGAAGATGGTCCCGACAAGATGTCCCCGCTCGACGGATTGGGCTCCGACCGTTCCGGCAGCGAGAAAGCCAAACACAAACAGGAAAACGAACCACAAACCCGATTTTCGTAAAAACATGACATCCTCCTAAACCTTGGCGTTACTATTGTAGGCGATTGGTATCAATTTTGTCAAGTCATTTATTTTCCATGTCTTGGCTGTCACGGCGCCCTCCGGGAAACTTCGGTTTTTTCCCCGGTCGCCGGCGTTTTTTCCAGGGGAAAGAGAGTTATTCTGACTGGTTGACAAATTTGGTTGATGGGCTTGATTTCCAGGAGATTCCGGCCTAAAACGGCCGTAAAATCAATTTCCAGGGCCGCGGATTGCATAAATTCCTCGATGAGTATTTTTCCGTTGACTACAACCGATAGCAGAAGCGGCGATTCGCTTAAAAAATCGGAGAATTCGACTCTCAGACGATATATCTTTTCGTCAAGAATGAGCGGCGCGGAAAATATTTCCCCCATCATCCAAATCGTATCCTTAAGCGGGATTTCCCGGGGGGTCAGCCCCGCGTCGATCAGGGTCTGGAGGGCCACGATTTCCCGGGCTTTGTTCAGGCGCTCGTAATTCCGGCGCATTTTGATCCTGACGATGGCGGCCTCCGCCCCCAAATCGATGGCTTTTTCGTAAAAGGCGTTCGATTCGTACAAATCGTCGAGCCTTTGGCAGGCGTCGCCGACGAATTCAAACATCCGGCCGAACGGTCGGCGCCGGTCGGCGGGAACAACCAGGAGGTTTTGCCTGAGCGCTTGCCCCGTCTGAACGACGTCCCTGAACCGGTTCTGCTTGAAGCTCAATTCAATCGAAAGGTTCAGCCGGTCGAAGTCGAGGAATCCGGTCCGGGACCGGTCCTCGACCAGGCCCTTGGATTTGAGCAGAGATTCAAGTTCCCCGATCGCTCCAATGTCGTCCTCGACATCCATATAGGCGCGAAAATCTTCATAGAAAATTTTCGGATCCGGCTCGGCCTCAAGTCGGCCCTTTAAAATCCCGAGTTTGACCGCCTTTTCCAAATCATGGTATTCGGCCGCCGGAATTTCCTTGTCCTCCGGCGACAGTCGCTGATAGAACCGGATCCCGTCTAGAAGTCTCCAGGCCGCGCGATAATGTTCCAGAGATTCGTCCGGCCGGGGAGCTTGATAAGCAATGAGGCCCGCCTGTGCTTCCTCCGAGGCCGTCCGGAAATCGAGAAGCTCCGCTTCGGCCAGGAAGCCGAGGCGCGACTCCAGGAAGAGTCCTTTCTCTCCCAGGAAGCCGGCCGCTCGGCGCAACATGTCCGCCTCCTTGGGAAGAATTTTTTTAAGGACCGCCGTATCCCGGACGTTCAATTCCCAGAGGTTGAGTAATAGATCGAGGCGTTTCTCTCTCTGCGGGCTGCGGAAAGATAAAAGCGACCGGGTGATCTCCTCGACGAACAGGCGTTCGTCCCGGGAGAGGGCGGGCCACCGGGCCAGGAGGATTTTCCCCACTTCAAAATAAATCGAGGTGTCCACGCTGGAAAGGGCGGCGGCCTTCCGGTATTCGTCGAAATAGCGTTCGGCCGCGGGAAAATCGAGGGCGTTGAGGTATTGAAGAGTCTGGCCGAAATCGAAGTGGGCCGTCGGAGAAAATGGATTGAGGGCGAGTGAACGAAGATAATTCCGGTAGGCGAGGCGGAAATTGGCGT
>CAYSGA010000064.1:0-9148 GCA_964430165.1 uncultured Eubacteriales bacterium | reverse complement strand
GCCGTTCCCGGCGAAGGATCCATTCGATATTGTGGGCGTGGTAGACGAAGACGGCCCGGGGACATCGGCGGCGGAGCAACACGTGAAGCAGCGCATAATACGGCGCCCATGAGGCGCCTTCAAAGACAATGACGTCGGGCCGCTCCAATGCGACCCGCCTCGAGATTCGCGAAAAATGGGTCGAGAGGCCGGCCAGCTTGCGAATCCGCCCATTCGTCGAAAGACAAAAATTGGCGAGCGGGAGACCGTCAGGCGTGATGTCCGGCGCCCGACCGTCGTCGAGCTGAACGAGGATTTTTTCGCCCGGCCAGGCGCGGGCGGCTCGAAACGACACGGAGGCGGAACCCGAAACGGGAGGATAAGCCTGGTAGAGAGCGATGAAAACGGTTTTCATGACCCGGAGGATTCCTTGGCGGTTTTTCGTCCGAGGAAGCGGCGGCCGAGACCGACCCAACCTTCCCGTTCCTCCCCGGAGAGGGCGAACCGCCAGGCCCAAAAAACATAAATAACCGAGGCGACGATGATCCCCAACGGCGCGGCCGGAAGCGCTTTCGCGGCGAAAAGGGCGGCGGTATAAATTCCGAGCGCCGCGCCGATGCGGAGGATTCCCGTGTCCGCCAGCCGCCGGAAGGAAATCCCCCCAACCTTACTGGCGGCGGCCAACAACAATCCCAGATCCAGGAGAACACGCAGGGCGCAGGCGGCCGCCGCTCCGCCGAGCCCGAAGAGTTCGACGCCAAACCACAGCGCCGGAGCGAAGAGGGCCAATTCGAGCAATTGGAACTTGGTGGGAAGGTCGGCCCGCCCCAAGCCCTGGAGATAACTGTAAGGAACATAGGCCAGCGCCGAAATTAAAAATGCCAGGGCAAGGACCTGAAGAATGAAGCGGCTTTCGACCGCGAACACAGGCCCGAGCCACACGCGGAGAATAAACCCGGCCAGGGCGATCAAACCCGCCGTCAACGGGCCCAGGAAGATTAACGTGAATTTCAGGGACCGGGAAAAGAGGCGTTTCGAACGTTCGATGTCTCCCCCGCCATCAAGGGCGCTGAACGCGGGAAACAGCGTCAGGGCCAGGCTTCCCGGCAACATATTCATCCGGCCCATGGCTTCAGCTGGGGCCGCGTAATATCCGACCGCCGTGATGCCCCGCAACGCGCCGATGACGAACCGATCGGCGGAGACCAGGATAAACCAGACAAGACTCGAAAGAGCGTTCCATCCGCCAAAGCCGAACAGGGTCCGCAGCCTCGCTCGAGGGAGAAAGTCCCGCTTCCGGAGGATCGGATAAATCCGGACGGCGAGCCCGATCCAAACGACCAGGGTCACGACACGGGAGATGGTTAAGAGGAGAACGATCCCCCGGAGTCCCATCCCCAGCGGAGCTCCGACCAGGGGAAGAACGTAAATCATCGCGTTAGTCGGGATCTTGACCGCGTTGACCAGGTCAAATCGCTGGCCCGCCTCGAGAACGCCTCGAATCGACGGCATGACGATCGCGAACGGAAGCGACAAGGCCATCAGCACGAGCGAGGCTTTCGCCTCGGCCATGTTGGCCTCCGAAATCTTAAGGATCCGTTCCGCAAGAAACGGGGTCACGGCGATCATGAGCGCCATTCCGAGGAGTCCAAAGACCGTTTGCATGCCGACCGTCGTCCAGATGATCCGGGGCAGATCGGCGTTTTCGCCCCGCCCCATCGCCTCCGCGGCGAATTTGACGGACGCCTTCCCGAGCCCAAGGTCGAACAGGGCGAAATATCCAAACACGGCCAAGATGATAGAAAAAAGCCCGAATCGGTCCGTCCCTAGCCAGTGGATCACGACCGGAACCGTCGCCAGGCCAATCAAGGCCGGGACGACAAGCCCCAGCAAGTTGAGACCCGTGTTGTTCACGAGTCGTCGGGATCCGAGAGCCGGCCCGGTCCCGGGCGTCGATGACTTATTGACGTTCATGTCGATCGTTTTTTGACAGGCTACCGCCCATGAGAAAGCCGTGGCTTCTTCCTGCGGCCGGAATCATGGGAGGCGAAGGCAAAAATATTATAATCCCATCCGACGCCACACAGGATGGACCAGAACGGTTTTTTTGACAATCGTCCGACCGGATGAATCCCGGGGTGACTTTTTCTCATCTCTCCCCCCTCTCCGGAGATGAGGGACACGGCGTTCTTTTTCGAATTGAATCTCCTTTTTACCGCCCAGACCTGGTCGGAGGGAGGGCGGAAAACGGGTCCATTTTATCGCAAACGGTTCGAAACGAGTAAGGCTTTTTATTTCGCTCGCAGCAACGACTTGGCCGCCGTCCCAGGGGAAATCGCTCCCCGTCGAATCAAGCCGCGGGGGTATTCCGATACATCCAGCCCCATCAATCCCTGGACGATCCCACTCCTTATGAATATGATCGCCAGTGGAAGAAAACCCACCCCCAATGGTGTCCCTCATGCTCTGACCTCATTCACGAGGTTGACGCCGTCCCGTGATGAGGAATATCATTCTTTCGTGAGAAAGAATATCGTTTCCGAGCTTAATTGGAGGGTCGAGCGTGGGCCGAGAAAAAGGAATTTCCTGATTCTGGACGATGATTCCGTCCTGGACCCGGAAGCCTGCAGGGCGATGCTCTTCTTTTGGCGGGCGGCCGGGAACCTCGTCGTCCCGGCGAAATCCCTGATTTGAAATGAAAATCCTAGCGGCGGAAAAGTACTATTTCGTCACCGGCGGGGCTTCGCGCGTGTTCATGGAAACGAACAGTCTTTTAGAAAGGCACGGCCATCAGGTGATCCCGTTCACCGGACGCTACGCGAAGAATTTCGCAACGCCATATTCCCGCTATTTCGTGCCCCGCTTCTCCCTGTTCTCGGGCGAAGACGAAGGCCGACCGACGATCACGCAGATGGCCAAGGCTTACGCCGACGCCTTGTACGCTTTCGACGTGGTCCGGGCCATCGACCGGATCGTCGCCGAACAGAGGCCCGATGTGGCCCACCTCCATACGATCCTCTTCCAATTGTCGCCTTCCCTCATCACCCGGCTGAGCGGGGCCGGGATCCCCGTGATCCAGACGCTTCACGATTTCAACCTCGTTTGCGCTTCCCGGTATCTTTACACCGGGGGCCGGATCTGCGAGCGGTGCAAGGGCCGCCGGTATTATCAGGCGCTCCTCCAGAACTGCTGCAACGGGAATTTCCTGGTGAGCTTCATGTCGTTCAGCGCCATGTGCTTCCACACCCTCTTCCATTTATATCCGGGGAAGATCGATCTCTTCATCTCCCCGAGCCGGTTCCTGAGAACGAAGATGATCGAGTGGGGGTTGTCCCCGAAGCGGATCGTCCACATCGACCATTTCCTGCCGGCGTCGAAGTTCTCCGGAGAAGGGAACGGTTCCGAGGATTATTTCGTCTTTGCCGGATACCTGGTCCGGCAGAAAGGCATTTACACGCTGCTCAAGGCCATGACCAAGGTCCGCAGCGGCCGGCTTCTGCTCGCCGGCCGCGGGCCGGAACGGTCCGGCGTCGAGGCCTTTATCCGAGATCACGCCCTTAAGAACGTAGAACTCATCGGGTTCCTCGGCGAGGCTGCTTATGCGGATATTCTGAGCAAGGCGAAGTTCGTCGTCTTTCCTTCGGAGTGGTATGAAACATTCGGCATGGGCATTCTCGAATCTTTTCTTCTGGGCAAGCCGGTCATCGCCTCTGACCTCGGGGCGTATCCGGAACTTGTCCGTCCGGGCGAAACGGGCCTCCTGTTCGAACCGGGAAACGCCGACGACCTGGCGGAGAAGATCACCTCTCTGCTGCAGGACGACGGCCGGACCGAGGCCATGGGCCGGACGGCCCGGGACATAGCCGTCCTGAATTATAACGAGGACCTTCATTACCAGCGGTTGATGAAGGTCTATGAACGACCGAGAGGTTAAGAGCGCTTTCGGCAGGAAGGGCGAAGACCATGAAACGATCCAAGATTCTGATTTCCGCGTTTGCCTGTCATCCCTCGACATCGAGCGGTTTCGAAGGAGAGGAAAAGATTCTGGGGGCCGGCGAATCCGTCCTCGGCTGGAATCTGATCAAGCAGATCAGCCGGCGGCACGACGTCTGGGTGATCACCCAGCGGCGGAACCGGAAAGGCATCGAGCGGGCCTTTAGCCAGGGGGAAATGTCCGGCGTTCAATTTTATTATACCGATTTTCCGGGCTGGCCCCGTTCGCTCTGGTATCACCAGGTCAGTCTTCATTTTTATTACTACTGCTGGCAGATCCGGGCTTATCTCCTCGCTCGGAGACTTCACCGGCGGTTCCGGTTCGATGCGGCCCATCACATCACCTTTGCCAACTACTGGATGCCGAGCTTCATCGGGGCTTTTCTCCCCGTCCCGTTCATCTGGGGACCGATGGGGGGAGGACAGAGGACGCCGAAGGGTTTCAGGCAGGAATATCCCCCGAGCGGGAAGCTGGAAGACCTCGAACGCGGCATCAGTCAATGGATCGGACGGAAGCTCCTTTGGTCGCGGCGAAGATGCATGAAGCGGGCCCGAGTGATCCTCGTCTGCAATCGGGACACCAAGGCCAAATTTCCGGCCAAATACCAAAGCAAGATCCGCTTCTTTCCCGTGACCGGCATCGGGATCGAGGACGTCGCGCCGGCCTCGACGATCCACGCCTTCTCCGGCGGTCTCCATGTCCTGACCACGGGTCGGCTCGTTTTCTGGAAAAATTTCGCCGAATCCATCAAGGCTTTTGCCGTTTTCTCCCGGGCTTTCCCTGAATCCCGCTTCACCATCGTCGGCGAGGGACCGGAAGGCCAGAGGCTGCGCGATCTCGTCGCTGGCCTCGGAGTTCAAGACAAGGTCCAGTTCGTCCCCTGGCTTCCTCAAAAAGAGCTCTGGGCGAAAATGAGGGCCAGTAGTGTCTTCCTCTACCCAAGCCTCCGAGAAGGAGGCGGGGCGGTTGTCATCGAGGCCATGGCCTCCGGGCTTCCGGTCGTCTGCCTCGATTCGGCCGGGCCGGGTTTCCATATTCAGGAGGGCTGGGGGATCAAAATCGCCCCCCGGAACCCCGAGTTTGCCATCACCGGGATGGCCGAAGCGCTCGGAACCCTGGCCCGGGACCCGGACCTTCGATTGCGGCTGAGCCGGGCCTCCCGTCAGAGGGCGGAAGAGTTCTACGTCTGGGACCGTTTGGGCGACCGTCTTCAGGGTTTCTACGCCAAGGCTTTGAACGATGGGGATGCTTAAGAGACGAGCGTCATCTCGAACAGTGATTCATCGGAGATTCTCAGAAACCAAGACGTTTTCTAATCGTCGGTACGCCCTTCTCCTCCCTCTTCCAAGGGGGTCCCGGGAGTCGGTTTTCGTCCGGCCCTCATCACGGTAACAAGCTCATTATCAACGATGATCCGAGGCTGGAGTACGGTTTTCAGTTGCGGAGCGACATCGTTATAAGAGCACCCATAGATTTCGCGATCATATCGGTTCCGCCCGGGCATTTTAAAAAAGACAAGAAGAACGTCGGATTCCCCGATTTCATCCTTGAGGAGATCCAGCCGATTCTCCCATTTTGAAAAGTTCATCCAATAGGAATATCGCCGGGTGAAAAAATATATCGCGCCGTCATCATTAGTCAAAATCGGCAGACGCTCATCCTCCCGGAGAAGATCGAGCATCGGCTTTCGGATTTCGGTTCGCCGCCATTCCAAATTGTTGTATTCCCGGCCGCGGGTTTGATAAGCCGCCACCCATAGAATGCCGGACACGCCCCAACATAGAAGATAGAGGCTCACACCACCTCGGATCCAAATCTTTCTCGACCAAACAGGTTTCAACCCTATCATTCTCGCCAAAGCGCTTAAGGCCAAAACCAAAAAGGAGACGAATATCGGAGAAAGCAGGCGGATATCAAAGGCCGTTTCCGGATCGATAAACCAAACGGACGGCAGGACAATGAGCAAATACAGAGGAATGAAGAGGCCGAAAAACAGCCGGAGTTCCGCCCCGCATCCGGTTCGGATACTCTGCCGATTCTTAATAAATTCGCAGACAATCGATCTGGCCGCAAAGACAGCTAAACTGGAGAGAACGATCATGGCCAGGGGAATGGCGACTGTTCGCAGGATGGGATAGGCGGCAATCCGATATAAATGCGGAAAGATCCAGCTGGACATCGTTTCGATCAATGGGATGATTGAGCGCAAATGCGCCAAACCAAAGGCCGGATCGTGACTCGTCGCCCGACCCGTTTCACCAATTTGTTGAAGAACAAAAATCCCCATCGGGAGCAAACTGATCGCCGCCGAATAGAGGCATACCCGAACTTTTCGACGACGATCGAGGGGGGCTCCGATCCATAGACCCATGATCCCCGCCAGAATCACCGCGATTCCTAAATATCTGGTCAAAAACACGACGCCCAGAGCTAGAGAACCAACGGTCAACGTTCCCCACCGCGGACGCTCGATGAAAACAGCCAAACCGAGAAAACCTGCCATCTCCAGAAAAATGAACAGCGGCTCGGAAGAAGCAACGGTATGGATCTGAAGCATTGATTCCGATACCAGAAAGCAAAAAACACCCCCCCAGACTCCCAGGGGCGAATCGTTCAGGATTTTTTTCAGAATCCATCCGAAGAGAATTCCATTCATTCCGAAAAGGAGGATGACGCTCCAATTAACCGCTTGGGCCGGCGTCAATCCGCTCCAACGAAGCGCCGCCAGCCAATAGGAATACGCAGGCGGAAAATTCACGTCGCGGTTCAAAGAAAGACCCGCGGGGGACTGAATCTCCCGGATGAAATCGCGAACGGAAATCGGATTAATAAAATTCTGGAATCGCGTTACGTAACCTTCACCGCGGAGAAGATGTTCGGCTCCGTCCAAATAGCGTGCAGTATCCATATTCCAGGCAATGCCGTTCGGGCTGGCCCAAAACAAGGCCAGGATTGAAATCCCGCCAAGGAATAGAATGCCCACATTGATCATCCAAGGGCGCTTTTCGCGGATTCCAAATTGTGGATGCATGGAAAATTAATTGATGATGGCTATATAGCCGAGAATGATATTGATGTCAACCGATCGAAAGATCGAAGGATCTTATCTCTGAGCATCCCCTATTCGGAACTCTCTTCAGGCTTTGACAATCCGGTCCGGCGGGGGTATAAAATATTCGTTATCGACATGATTATCATGAGACGCGCGACAGAGGCAGCTTTCCGCGGCCGGCGCTGGAGAAGCGGCGCTGCGGTATGGTTTATTGAATCGATCCTCCTTTTCGCTGCCTTTGCCTGGCCGGCGGGAATGCAGGAATCGGATCCTTTTTATCACAAATGGCTCGAATCCGGGGAGATTTCCTATTTCGCTCGGAATTACGCCCGGGCCGTCGAATACCTGGAAATCGCGGTTTTCGGCCTGGCCAGGCAAAAGGACCCGCTTGCCCGGGGTTATGTTTATCTGGCCCTCTCCCGGATGGCCCTGGGTCAAAGCGAGCCGGCGGCCGCTGCCCTGGCCGCCGCGGCGAACATCGTCGGATGGGACGGTCTGCGGACGATGGACCTTCGGTTCGAAGCCCGGAAGGAATTGGACAAACTCCTGGCCAAATCTTCCCCGGCCCCCCCGGCGGCGGCCAAGCCCTCTACGGAAAATAAAAAAACCGAAGAAGCGTCGCCGCCTGTCGAGATTCTTCCTCTTCCGGACACAAACCGGACGGAAGAACCTCCTCCCGAAAATCCTCCCGAAACTCCGCCCGCGACGCTTCCCGAGCCGCATCTGGAAACAGGAGCGCCTTCGATCAGAGATTTGCGCCGGATCATCGAAACTGATCCCCGGAATTCCGGCCCGTATTTCGACCTCGCTTTCGTCTACCGGCAAATCCGCGATTATCGAAACGCCCGGGAGACGCTCGAAAAGCTGCTCGATCAAAATCCGGCTGAAATCCGGGCCTATCTCGAAATCGGCCGCGTTGAATATCTTTCCGGCAACACGAAAAGCGCCGTCAAGGCCCTTGAAAAATTTCTTTCCCTGACCGCCAACGTCCCCGTCGAAGAACGGTTCCGGGACGAAGGCCGGGCCCTTCTCCTTCTCTGCGCGGCGGCGAAGGGCGATCAAAAGAAGGTCGCCCGCCTGCTCAGGGAAGCGGAAGCGCTGTTCCGTCCCGAACGGTTCGAAAAACTGACCCTTGACCCGGCGGATCTGGAGCGACTTCGAACACTCCGGCGGCCCCCCGCCGAATAGCGGAACATCCCGTTCCGGTTGAATTCGGCTCCCATCCCGGGTAGACTGACTTTCCAGGAAAAAACATGACTCAAATCGAATCTTCCCGAAAAGGCCAGGCAACGCCGGATATCCGGACCGTCGCCCGCGCCGAAAGCATCTCCATCGACGCGCTTCTTTCCGCCGTCGCTTCCGGGAACGTCGTCATCCCCCACAACCCCCTCCATAAGCCCTTTCATCCCGCCGGCATCGGCCGCGGTTTGCGGACCAAGGTCAACGTGAACATCGGCACGTCCAAGGATTTCCCCCGATTGGCCGGGGAACTGGAGAAAACCCGGGTCAGTTTGAAGTACGGGACGGACGCCCTGATGGACCTCAGCACCGGCGGCGATATCCGGAAAATCCGCCGGGCGATTCTCAAAAACGCGCCGGTTCCGCTCGGAACGGTTCCGATCTACCAGGCCGCGATCGAAGCCATTGCCCGCCGGGGCTCGATCGTGGACATGACCGTCGACGATCTTTTCGCGACCATCGAGGCCCAGGCCCGCGAGGGCGTGGACTTCATGACCGTCCATTGCGGCCTGACCCTGCGGGCGATCGAACGGCTTCGCGGACAGGGACGGATCACCGGCGTCGTGTCCCGCGGCGGCGCCTTCCACGTCGCCTGGAGTCTCCACCACGGCAAGGAAAACCCTCTCTTCGAACATTTCGACCGTCTCCTGGAAACCGCCCGGCGCTTTGACATCACCCTCAGCCTCGGCGACGGCCTGCGTCCCGGGTCAACCGCCGACGCCACGGACCGCGCCCAGATCGAAGAACTCCTGACGCTGGGGGAACTCGTCCGGCGGGCCCGGAAGGCCGGCGTCCAGGTCATGGTCGAAGGGCCCGGGCACGTGCCGCTCGACCAGATCGAAATGAACGTCAAACTGGAAAAACGCCTGTGCGAAGGGGCTCCG
>CAYSGA010000063.1:0-9154 GCA_964430165.1 uncultured Eubacteriales bacterium | reverse complement strand
GCCGCGCCGCTGAGGGCCTGGATCCCGATGTCGAACGTGCCGCCGTCGCCGGCCCAAGCGATGACCTGGGTTTCGGTGTCGCCGACCATTTCCAGCCCCGCCTTGACTCCGGACGCGGTCGAGGCCGCCGCTTCGAAGGCGCAGTGATAAACGGGGATGCCCATGCAGGAATGGGGAAAGGCGCCGTCGATGACGGCCCAGCAACAGGCCGGGATGCAGATGACGGTCCTCTTACCGAACCCCTTGAGGACGTAACGGAGGGCGAGGTTGGCCCCGCAGCCCTGGCAGGCCAGGTTGCCCGGCCCGACGAGTTCCTCTTCCGGCAGGGTCAGCTTCATCTTTTTTTCTTTACTCATTTTTTGACTCCGATCCAGTTGATCTCCTCGGCGGGCGTGTTCTGCCGGAGGGTGATGGCAACGACCTCGCGGAAGGAGCCGATGGTGATGTCGCGTCCGCCCAACCCGGCGATGAACCCGAAGACGGGCGCCTTGGAATCGGACCCGTTCAGGGCTGATTTCACTTCCTGGCAGAAGATTCCATGATATCCGTAGGAAATGTTCCGGTCCAGAACGGCGACCTTAACCGCTTTGGCCAGGACCCGGCGGACGTCGGCGAAGGGAAACGGCCGGAACATCTTCATCCGGAGGTTGCCGACCTTGAGGCCCTCCTTCCTCATTTCGTCGACGGCGACCCGGGCCGTATAGCCCGCCGACCCGGACGTCACGAGGATGATTTCGGCGTCGTCGCACCGGTAGGGCTCGACTGCTTCGAGCCGACGGCCGAAGATTTTTTCGAACTCCCGGCCGGTCTGGTCGAACAGGGCGGGGACTTTTTCCATGTCCTTCTGAAGTTTGTAGCGGAGCTCGAAATAATGCTCCGGCCCGGTCAGGCCGTCGAAGGCGCAGGGCGCATCCGGGGTCAGCCGGGCATACGGTTTATAGGGGGGGAGATACGCGTCGACCTTGTCCTGGTCGGGGATGTCGACGACCTCGTACGTATGGGAGAGGGCGAAGGCGTCGAGGATGACCATGGCCGGGATCCCGACTGTTTCCGCGATCTTGAAGGCCTGGATGGTCGAGTCGAGAACTTCCTGGTTGCTGGAGCAGTAAAACTGCATCCAGCCGGTGTCCCGCTGGCTCAGGCTGTCGTTCTGGTCCGTCCAGATCGACCAGCCTGGGGCCATGGCCCGGTTGATGTTGCCCATCACGATCGGGAGCCGGCCGCCCGATGCCCAGTGAAGCATTTCGTGCATCAGGGCCAGCCCTTGGGCCGACGTCGCCGTGAACGTCCGGGCCCCGGCGATCGAGGCGCCGATGCAGGATGCCATGGCCGAGTGTTCGGACTCGACCTTGATGAATTTCGCCTTGAGCGTCCCGGCGGCGCACATTTCCGAAAGAAGCTCGACAACCTGCGTCTGCGGCGTGATCGGGTAGGCGGAAATGACCTGGGACCGGGAGAGCATCGCCCCGTAGGACAGGGCGTGGTTGCCCATGATGACTTTCTTCATTTCCGTTCCTCCACCATAACGATGCATTTCGTCGGGCATTCCTCGGCGCAGATGCCACAACCCTTGCAGAAATCATAATCGACGACGGGGAATTCGTTCTCGATCAGGATGGACATGTCCGGGCAGAGTTTCCAGCAGATCCCGCACTGGATGCAATCCTCGATCTTGATCTCCGGCCGGATGTTCCGCCAGGAGCCGGTCTTGTTCCAGAGCATCGAGCCCTGGGACATGGGCATCGTCGGCATGTCTTTTTCGGATTCATAGACGATTTTCGTGGCGTCTCTTTTTTTAGGCATGGCGGTTTTCCTCAGGCGATGGCCCCGGCCTGGTCGTAGGCCTCGGTCGCGGCTTTTTGGTTTGCTTCGGGCTTGATGGCGATCGCCTCGGCGATCGCCCTAAGCAGCGACTCGAGCTTGGTTAACCCGAAGACCCGGATGACCGCCCCGACGATCGCCGTGTTGACGATCGGCGCGGCCAGGGAGCCGAGCTTATTCCGGACGGCGATTTCAGTCGCGTTGATCGTCGAAACCCTGAACTTGGCCGGGAATTTGAAATGGTTGGCCGGCTTGTCGCTGTTGATCAGGATCCGGCCGCCTTCCTTGAGACCCTCGGTGACGTCGATGGCCTCGACCAGGGTTGGGTCGACGACGATGACGTGGTCGGGGGCGTAGATCCGGCTCTTATCGTAGATCGGCTTGTCGTCGATGCGGATGAAGGCCACGACCGGCGAACCGCGGCGCTCCACCCCGAATTCAGGGTAGGCCTGGACGTAGTTGCCCTCCTTGGCCAGGGCGTCGGCCAGTATTTTCGAGGCGACGACCGTGCCCTGGCCGCCCCGGCCGTGGAAACGGATTTCGACCATGTTCGAACTCCTTTGATAGATTACGGAATGGCAGGAAGTTTCAAGAGTCGTTTAGTTTAGGCCGGCCGGCGCGGCCTGTCAAGCGCCGGCCCGGCCCCGCGGCTTCCCTCCCGGTCTGATCCCTAGCCCGCCGCTCATTTGACGAGTTTTAAGCGGTCGTGTACTCTGGCTCGGATACGGAAAATCACCGTCTTCCATAGAGAGAAGGCCGATGAAAAGAAACTGGATGAAGTGGGCGATGAGAGCGGGCGTGGGAAAAAAGACGATCGTTCCGCTCTTCCTTATCCTGGCGATGACGGGCTGGGCGTTCCCGTTGGAACCGCCGACGAAAGACCAGTTAGCCCGATACCGACTCGATGGAACGCTCGAACGCCGGATAACGGAGGCCAGAGCCTTCGGCAACGACCAAGTGAATCCGTGGCTCGTCTGGAATTTTCGAAACAAAATGGAGCGCCTCCGACGGAAGGCGCTCGGGATATCCGGCGCGGAGGACAGGGACGTCCCGGCGTCTTTTCCGCCGGAATATCAACCGGCGCTTCCGGCCAAGGGCAAGGCTAAAGTCTTCATCCTGCTGCTCGAGTTCCCGGATTTTTTGTCGACCAACACGGCCGCTTCAATCAACGGCAAAATCTTCGATGACGGGGCCGGCGATTTCCCCCGGGAAAGCCTGCGCAATTACTATCGCCGCTCGTCTTACGGTCAGCTCCAGATCCAGGGGGGGACGTTAGGCTGGTACAAGCCGGCCTATAACCGGGCGAGCCTGGAAGAAACCGACGCGGGACGGGAAAATCTGATCAAGGAGGCCCTCAATTATTTCGACGCCAGGGGCCATGATTTTTCCCAATACGACAACGACGGCGACGGCCGGATCGACTATTTTTTAGTCGTCTGGACGGGGACGGTCGGCGAATGGGCGAGTTTCTGGTGGGGATATTTCACCGGCTGGGGTTCGGACTTCATCCTGGACGGAAAACAGTTCTCCGGAACGGGCTACTCCTGGCAGTGGGAATCCTATTATCCCGGCGAGGTATTTTCCCCCGGCGTGACGATCCACGAAACGGGGCACGCCCTCGGGCTTCCGGATCTCTACGACTACGATGATTCCATCGGTCCCCGGGGCGGAGTCGGAGGCCTCGACATCATGGACGGAGACCGGAGCGACCACGGCGGCTTCAGCAAGATGCTCCTGGATTGGCTGACTCCGACAGTCTGTACTTACGGGACCAGGACCCCGCTCCTGAGGCCGACGGGGCTCTTCAAGGACGCGGTCATCTTCTGGCCGGATTACAGCCTCTCCGCTCCCTTTTCCGAATTTTTCATGGTCCAAAACAGGTTCCGTGTCGGAAACGATGCGGAACTCCCCGCCGACGGGCTGATCATCTGGCACGTCGACGCCCGGTGGGATGATGAATGGGGCTTTTTTCTCTACGATAATTCCTACACGGAGCACAAGTACGTCCGGCTGATGGAAGCCGACGGCTTGGAGGAAATTGAACAGAACGGCAACGCCGACGCCGGCGATTTCTATACCCCGGGAGGGTCGTTCAATTCGGGGACGATGCCGAACAGCGATGCTTACGACGGCTCCCGGACGAACGCCTCGCTCGATAGAATCACGGTCTCGGGCCAGGAAATGACCTGCCGGATTTCTTTTGCCGGGAAGCTTCTCCAAATCGCCGTCAACGACGCGTCTTGCGGGACGACGAGCCCTTCTCCCGGGACGTACACGTATCCCGACAGGGCCGATGTTCAGGTCGCGGCCCTTCCGGCCACCTATCACGCTTTTATGGGTTGGACGGGGGACGAAAGCGGCCGGGCGAATCCCGCGACCATTCATATGGATCGCGACAAAAGCGTGACGGCCAACTTCAAGCAGGTCCATCCTCCGGCCAATTTGACGGCCGTCCGGTTGGAAAACCGTTCCGTGACCCAAACCGAGTATGTCGTCGACCTGGCCTGGGCCCCCCATCCGGCCAACGACGGCCTGACGATCACGGGTTACCGCGTCTATCGGAAGATCGCCGGCACCTGGTGGATGCATTTGGCCGACCTGTCCGGCGAGGCGCGTTCCTGGCGTCATCGGCAAGTCCCCGCCGACGTACAAACCTACGGCGTCACGTCGGTCACCGACGACGGAACGGAAAGCGATTTCGCCGTGGTCGTGAAATAGGCGAGGAACGGACCATGAGAATAAAAACAGCGTTGATCGTTGTCGCGATGCTTTTGGCGGCTATCGGTCCCGGGGCCCGGGCGGACCAGGCCGAACCCGGGGTCGCGTCGAAACCGGCGGTTGCGGTTCGAAATCCCCGTCCCGGCTTGATGATCTTCGCCCGGTACGGATCTTTCCGGCCGAGTTCCGACATCTTCAAGCAGGTCTACGGCCCGGGCCCCGTCTTCGGCGGAGGATTCCGGATTCGTCTCATCGGAAGACTTCACTTGTCCGTGGAAGCGGGTTATTACAAGAAAACGGGCAAATTGACCGTGACTCAAGAACCAACGAAGATGACGATCGTGCCGGTGGAGGCGATGGCCGTCTATCATGTCCTTCCCGGTAAAATCACGCCTTACGCCGGAGCCGGGCTGCGCCTGGCTCCTTACCGGGAATCGAATCTTCTGGGTTCGGTTACCGGTGCAGGCCTCGGGTTCGCGGTTTGCGGAGGCGTGGCCGCCCGATGGCGTTTTCTCGGCCTGGACGCGCGCCTGAAGTACGCTTCGGTCAAGGACACGCCCGTCAAGGACAAGGTCGATTTCAGCGGCCTGACGATCGATATCGGCGTCGGATTATTCTTCGGCCGCTCCCTGAATTAAAACCTGCCCAGCACCGTCGCTAACGTAAGATTTTTAAATGGCAAGATAATACCAACTACAGTAAGGTTTTTAAATGGCTTGACAGGGCGCAAAGCAGCCGGCCATATACTTCCAGCATAGTTAGGAGCTCGGTCAGGTGGCCGGACCTGACACCCTAGCTTGGGCGGCTTCAGTCGAGGCGGAACAGAACGCCGGCGTCGTTCTCTCTGACGAGGGTCAACCGAAGTTGGGTCAGGTAGAGAGCCTTGGATTTAGCGGCCTCGACCGGTAATCCCCCGGCGTCGAGGCGGGCGGTTTCCATGAAGAAAACGAATACTGCCGGCCCGGACGAAGATAGAGATTTTTGGACGACGCTCAAGGAATCGGAGGATGAGACGAAAGGCAGATAGTACGCGTACCGATCGGAAAGCGCCTTGACCGCTGCCGGACTATTGGAGAAAATTGGGACCCTCTCTGGAGTCTGTTTTACCATGAGCGCGATATCCCGAACCGCGGGAGCGCTCCAAACTCCTGAATGGTATCCACGTCCACGGTCGTGACAGACGGAGATCCAAACCCCGGCGGAGATCAGATGGAATAGGGCGATGGCGACCAGAAGGCGGACCCCCCAAGTGCGAATCGAAACGAAAAACGGGCCGGCCCGATAGACGGTACCGACGAGGAATACCAGGAAGACCGCTTGGGCAGGGACGAGGATGCGAAGGTCGAAGGTCATCTCCTTGTCCAAGAAAATCAGTCCGAAAGACATGGCGAAGTACGAAATCAGAAAAAGGCCCGTGTGGAAAATAGTTCCGTTTGGTTGCCGTTTCTGTCCGTCGGCGGCCAGTTCTCTCTTTCTCCAGACGAAGAGGAACGTTGCTAAACCGACGATTGCCAACACAGTGGTGATCCTGATAGCAACCCGCACGATATCGGGTAAAATCACTTGATCGGTCCCCGGAAAGATCCAATTGGAAAGAGTCGGGAGAAGACGCGTCAGGAGTCTAAATCCGGCCGGCGTCCAACCGACCGGTCGGTTAGACAGGCTTCCCGTTAGGAATGCGTTTCTGAGCAAAAAAAGCAGACAAGGTAGGCTGGCCAGTGCGGCGTAGGCAAAAGCTGACGGCAATCTTTTTTTCCATGGACGATGGTCCAGAAGCAGAAGGCCGAGCGCTCCAGAAATCACGAGGGCTAAGCCGACGAAACGGGTAAGCAGGGCAGCGCCGGCGAATGCGGATGCAAGAAAAAAGGCCGTCCGGCGGCGGGTTTCGGAGTAGACAGAAAGAGATAGGAGAGAGAGTAGCATGAAAGTTAAAAAAAGCGGTTCTGAGAGAACTTGCGTGTGCACATCAAGCATACCTTCGGCAGATGAAACCAGAATACCCGTGAGAATGATCGAGGTCGGATTTTGGGATGTCATCCGACCGGCCAGACAACCGGCAAGAAAGACGTTAATCCCGAAAAACAGGGGAAATAGGATTTGAATCGCCTTGGATCCTCCGTCCGCCGAAGCGACAATACCCGCCAGGGCAAAAGAGAACAGGGGGGGGTATTGGGTCTGTTGCCGAGGGGAGAGACCTTCCGGCCGTTTGATTTGGCGGATGTACTCCCGGACCGGAAGGGGATGCTGATAGTTATAAAAGGGAGTCGCGTATCCCTGTCCTCCGGCGATGTAGGAGGCCGAATCGAGATAGTGGATCGAGTCGGGGTTAAGTCCGATCCCCGAAGCGATCGCAAATCTCAACGCAAAAAAACCCACGATAGCGACCACCGCCAATCCCCCGATCGATTGGAGTGTCTTACGTTGATACCCCATCTTCATTCACTTTCTAATATATTCTAGGCGAAAGAAATGGCTTTGTCGATTTTTAGAAATACAAGCCCCTTGATCAGGAGCAAGCGATAGGAATTTTTTTCCAAGCCTAAAATTTATCCTTACGCTGATTGTCAGCGAAGCCGGCGAGGGGCAATATCAAGCCATCGTCTTGCGGCTGGAACGCGCCCTCAGCCGGAGCGTCTGAAGAGTCCGTCTTGTTCGGGCGAGGCCGGACGAATATAATAAAGGGCGGTTATCGCGGAATCGAGGCCGAGGATATTAATGAATTCCAAAAAAATCCGCGGGGCGTTTTTTTGTCTGTTTTTAATCGGCGCGGCGGTCCGGGCGGTCGACGTCGCCCGTCCGGCCGACGGCCGGATCCGGGAATCGTGGCGGGAATGCGATTATGCCGCCCTCGCCAGGAATTTCGCCCGGGAAGGAATGAACATCCTCCGTCCCCGGATCGATTGGCGGGGGACCGGGCCGGGTTACGCCGAGATGGAATTCCCGGTCATCCCGTGGACCATGGCCGTTTTCTATAAAATATTCGGCCTGCATGAGGAGATCGGACGGCTTTTGATGTGGATCGTTTCCCTTCTCACGCTCCTCGTTTTTTTCGCCCTGGCCCGGCGGCTCTTGCCGCCCCCGGGAGCCGTCGCGGCCTCCCTCTTTTTCGTTTTGAACCCGCTGGCGGTCCGCGTTTCCAACGCCCTCCAACCCGAAGGATTGATGCTCCTGTTTCTTCTGCTCGGCGTTCATTTTTTTCTCCGCTGGCTCGACGAGGGTGCCCGCTCGTCGTATTGGATAGCGATCGCCTCGACGGCGGCCGCAATCCTGGTCAAGGCGCCTGCCGCCCATATCGGAATCCTGTTCGTTGGTCTCCTCTTCTGGAAAAAGGGAATTCGGGCGTTTCGGCGGGCGGATGTTTGGATTTTCGGACTGCTGGCTCTCGCGCCGGCGGCGGTCTGGTATGTTCACGCCCACCGGTTTTTTCTCGAGTTCGGGAATTCGCTCGGGCTCAGCAACGAGTCTCATTGGTTCGGTTGGGACCTTGTGCGCTCACCCCGGTTTCTCCTCCTGCTTTTAAAGGGCGGGGTCCGTACGGAGGGGTTGTTTGTCTGGACGCCGCTCGGGGCGGCCCTTTTGGGAGCCCTGTTTTTTCTCCGGAAACGGAGCGACGTCCGAAGGATCATCCTGTGGTGGTTGGCGGCGATCGGCCTCTATTTTCTGGCCGCGATCCGGACGGTCGGAGATTCCTGGGCCGCCTATTATCATGTCGCCGCCGTTCCGCCGGCGGCCCTGACGATCGGCGCGGTTACGGCCTGGTTCGCCCGGCGTCGGCTTTCGTCCGGCTTGATTCGGTTCGAGCGGATATTCGTCGTCGTTGGGCTGCTGGGCGTCTTCGGTTTCGAAACGTTCCTGGTTTTTCGGGATTTCCATCCCCGGATATATGAACCGCTTTTCCGGTGTTCCACGTCCTTCGCTTCTTCGATTTCCGATGGTGAATTGATCCTTGTTACCGGAGGGCCTTCGAAGGACGAAACCGGCCGTCCCGTCGCTTTCAACGCGTCCTATTTTTTTTACTGGCTGGATTGCAAGGGTTGGAACATTCCCTCCGACACGGCCTCGCTGGGAGAAGTGCGCGCGTTCGCACGGAAGGGAGCGCGGTTTTTTATCGGGGAGAAAGGATCCCTGGCCGCAAGACCGGGCTTGGAGGAGGAGCTTCGAGCGTCCTTTCCGGTGATCACGGAATGCCCCGAGGCGATTCTCTTTCGGCTTCAGCCCTGACGGCCGCGGGGTTCAGAGCGTTTCCAGGTCATCTCAATTTTGGAGAATTTCCGACACGGCTTCAGACGCCGTCCGCAGGGCGGCGTCGTTGTTGATGGTCGAACCTTCGATGAACGCGGTGCCTCCCCAAAAGACTCCCGGCATGGGGGTTGCGAAGCCACCCGTCCGGAGGCCGGGACCGAACAGCGGCAGCGGCTGGGAAATCATTTCGCGGTGCGTTTGAATTTCAACGATGTCCCCGTCGGCAAGGGAGGGGAACATGCGCCGCAGATGCGGAAGGAACAGGGCTTGGACCCCGGCGTCGGAAAGGCCGGCCAGGGGGTCGTCGGCCGTGACGTATTTGGGAAGGTAAACGAGACGACGGCCGTCGAAGTTTTCCGGGCCGAGAACGTTC
>CAYSGA010000062.1:0-9157 GCA_964430165.1 uncultured Eubacteriales bacterium | reverse complement strand
GTGACCCGGACGTCGCCGGCGTTTTTGATCAAACCCCTGATTCTCTTCGTCCGGGCGGCCAGTTCGGCGTAGTCGATGTTGATCAGCCGCTCCATCATGTCGACCGTGATCCCGGGCATCATGCAGAGCCGGCCGTGGGCTTCGCCCGCCTTGACCATGTATCCCCGGAATGGTTTCTCCGCGATCCGGGCGTCGAGCATGTAGACCATCACCTTCGGCGTTTCGGCCAGCCGCCGGAACAGCCGGGTCGGCTCCTGGATCGGCCGGAGCGTTTCGGTCATCAGGTACGTGGTCGTCTCGGCCCCGGCTTGCCGGGCCCAGTAGGCGAAGGCCTCGGCGATCTCCATCTTGGCCTTGTCCGTGACGAGGAGAAAGTTCTCGCCGGCCTTGATCTTGAGGGATTGCGTGACGGCTTTCTCAGCCGCCGCGTACAACTTGCGGTTTTTCATCAAAAAATCACTTCTCCGTGTTGTACCGGGAAAGAACGTCCTGGGTGATCTCGAGGTATTTGTCGTATTTGATCTGGACGCCTTTTTCCTCCTTGAGCTTGGCCAAGTAGGCCTGGAGGAATTTGTTCTTTTTCATGCTCAGCAGTTGCCCCCTCTCGGCTTCCGTCGTTTTTTCGAATTCCTCTCTGGTCGCTGTTTTACGGTCGAGCACGCGGAGGATGGCCTGACCGGTCTCGAAAGCGAACGGCTCGCTGGCCTGGTTCAGGGGGAGGGAGAAAGCCAGGTCGTCGACGGTTTTGCTCTCGCCGATGACGGCGATGTATTGGCCGCGCTTGTGATCGTCGACCGTCTTGATTTCAAGGCCGCTTTTGGCCGCGACGTCCTCCCAGTTTTTGTCTGTGAGCCTGCTCCCGGCGCCGGCGAGAACAGCCAGGGCTTTTTCCTTCTTGCGTTCGTTCGTCAGGGCTGTTTCGACGTCCGCCTTGACCTCGTCGAACGTCGCGGGCCGCGGCGCTTCGATCTTCCGAAGTTCGGCCAGGCCCACGCCATTGTACGTGTACACCGGGGCCGAAAGTTCCTTTTCCTTGAGCCCGAAAAGCGCGGAGCTCACGGCGCCGGACGGGTCGTTCTCGCCCCAGGCCTCCCCGCTTTTCAACGGCCCCGTGGTTTCGGCCTTCAGGTTCGATTTTTTCAGCGCCGCCTCAAGGCTCTTGGCGGATTTGGCTTCCTTTTCGATTTTAACGATCCGGCTGCCGGCGAGTTCGCGGGCTTTTTCGTCCAGGAGAATCGTCCGGATCTGGGCCTTGGCCCCGGCCAGGGGAGTCGTTGCCGCGGCCGTCTTTTCCGCGACCCGGACGATGGCGATCCCGTCCTCTTCGACGACGAGGTCCGACGTCTGCCCGGCCGCCAACCCGTTGATTGCGTCCTGTTCGGCCTGCGGTAGCGACTTCCAGTCGTAGAACCCGTAATCGCCCCCGTTCAGGGCCTTGTCGTCCCTGGAGAACTCCCTGGCCAGACCGGCGAAATCCCCGCCCTTGCGGAGACTGTCGAGAACGCGATTGGCCTCGGCTTCGACCAGCCCCTTGTCTCTTCCGCCGAAGGGCAGCCAGATCCGGCCGGCCTTGACGGTTCCCGGGTTCGCGAACCGGTCCTGATTATCCCGGTAATAGTTTTCGATCTCCTTGTCGGACAGTTCGATTTCCTTTTTCAGGTCCTCCGTTTTGAGAAAAACGGCGACGCCTTCCCGCTTCTCCGGGATCTTGTATGCCTCCTTGCGGGCCTCAAAATACGCTTGAACCTCCGCCGGTTCCGGCGTCTTGTCGAGGGTCACCTTGGAGGTCTCCAAAATCAGCGTCTCGATCTTGGCCGAATCATGGGCCTTCTGATAATCGGCCCAGACCTCCTCGGGCGTGACGGCCAGGCCGGCCGTCAGAAGCTGGATCGTTTTATTCAGGATGATGTCCTGGCGGAGGCTGTTTTCGAAGTCGCTGAGCTTGATGTGATTGTACTGGAGCGCTCTCTTGTAGGATTCGTAACCGACGAATTTTCCGTTTTGCTGGAGGCCGGGAAGGGACGTGATCCGGTCGCGGAGCTCCTCGTCGGTCGTCCGGAGCCGGAGCTCCTTGGCCTTGTTGAAAAGGAGGGCTTGTTCGACAAGCTGTTCCAGAACCTGCTGGGGAAGGTTGAGCTGTTCGATGAACGTCCTATCGATTTCGTTGTATTGGGATTTAACGGTTTCGATCCGGTTGCGAAGGGCTTGGAGATAATCGTCGCCGCTGATTTTTTCCCGGCCGACGACGGCCAACGTGTTCCCGCCGCCGTCCCCGCCCAGTTTTCCGGACGCGCCCCAGATGAAAAAGATCGAAACGACGAAGGCGGCGACCACGAACCAGAGAATCGGCTTCAGGGCCTGCATGTTTTTGCGGATGGATTTGAGCATTAGTTCACCTCGGGGACCCGGGGGTCATGGATTTGAAGAAGAGGACCGGCGGTCTCGGCGAAAGAGGGGCGCGAGCCGGGCGTACGTCGTCTCGAGATCCTCCAGGACGATTTTCGTCCGCCCGCAGACGGGCATGAAATTGGAGTCGCCGGTCCAGCGGGGGACGATGTGCAGATGAAAATGATCGATGACGCCGGCGCCGGCCGCCCGGCCCAGGTTCAGGCCGATGTTGAAACCCTGGGGACGGTAGTGTTTTTTCAGGACACGCAGGCACCGCCGGAGAAGTTCGGTCATTTCCCCGGTCACGTCCCGGGAGGCGCGCTCGAAAACGGCCGAGTGGCGGTACGGCGCGATCATCAGATGGCCGGGCAGATACGGGTATTTGTTCATCAGCACGAAGGCCAGCCGGCCGCGGTCGAGGACGTAGGCCGAGGCGTCGTCCCGGGCCCGGACGGCCCGGCAGAAGACGCAGCCGGTCGCTTTTTTCGACGTGCTCCGGACGTAGGGCTCCCGCCAGGGAGCGGCGATATATTTCATTTTATTTGTTGATCATTTCCTTGAGCAGTTTGCTCGGCTTGAAATAGAGGACTTTCTTCGGCGGGACCTTGACCGGATCGCCCGTCCGCGGGTTGCGGCCCGAGCGGGGGGGGCGATGCCGGAACCGGAAGGAACCGAAGCCCCGGACTTCGATCTCCTCCCCGGCCAGCAGGGCGTCCTTGATGGTGTCGAAAAACATGTTGACGCCGGTCTCCGCCTCCTGTTTGGCGATGTTCAGTTCCTTGGAGATCTTGTTGATGAGGTCGGCCTTAATCATTGGGTTTTTCCTCCGTGTCGGCGCCCGATTTTTTGGCGTTCTGCAGCTGTCGAAGCTGGTCCTTGATCAGGTCGCCGAAGGTCAGCCGGTCGTCCTGGGTTTCCTGGTACTTCTGGTATTCCTGCTTCTGCAGGTCGGTCTGGGCCTGGCGGAAGCTGAGGGAGATCTTCTTGTCCCGCGGGTTCATCTTGATGATTTTCGCCATTTTTTGTTCGCCGACAGCCACGACCTCGGCCGGATTCTCGACCTTTTTCTCGTCGATTTCGGAATTGAAGACGACCCCCTCGATGCCGGGGAGGATCTCGGCGAAGACGCCGAATTCGGCGATCCGTACGATCTTGACGTTGAGAAGGTCGCCAACTTTCTGCCGGAGGAAGAATTCCTCCCAAATATCGCCCTCGAGCTGTTTGATGCCGAGCGAGACCTTCTGTTTGTCGACATCGATGTTCAGGAGGACGGCCTCGGCCTCGTCGCCCACCTTCAGCTTGGCCGAGGGATGTTTGATCTTTTCCCAGGAGATGTCGGTGATGTGAATCAGGCCTTCGATTCCGGGCTCGACTTCCAGGAACGCCCCGAAATCGGTGATGGACGTGATTTTCCCCTTGATCCGCATTCCCGGGATGAGGCGCTGTTTGAGCTGTTCGAGCGGATGGGGCAGGGTTTGCTTCAACCCGAGGGAGATGCGCCGGGAAGTCGGATTGACGTCCAGGATGGAAACCGTGACCTTGTCGCCGAGGTTGAGGATTTTTTTCGGATGAACCATTTTCCGCGACCAGGTCAGGTCGGAAATGTGGACCAGACCTTCGATCCCGGGCTCCAGCTCGACGAAGGCCCCGAAATCGGTCAGCGACGAGACTTTTCCCTCGACCCGGTTCCCGGGCTTGTATTTCGCCTCGATGTCGTCCCAGGGATTGGGCGTGAGATGCTTGACCCCCAGAGAGATTTTTTCGTCCTTTTCGTTGAAATCGAGGACGAGAACCTCGACTTCCTGGCCGACCTTGAACAGTTCATGCGGGTTGCCGATTTTGCCCCAGGTCATGTCCGAGACATGGAGAAGCCCTTCGACCCCGCCGATATCGACGAACGCGCCGAAGCTCGTCAACGACCGGACGAATCCCTTGAGCTTCTGGCCCTTTTGGATCTGGCTGAAGACGATCTTCTTCTTCTTGTCCCGTTCCTCCATCAAATAGGCCCGGTGGGAGACGACGGCGTTTTCGGTTTTGCGGTCGTACTTGATCACCTTGACCTTGAGGGTCTGGCCGACGAGCTTGGCCGGATCCTTAAGCGGCCGGAGCTCGGCGTGGGAATCGGGCATGAAGGCCTTCAGGCCGACGTTGACGGTGTAACCGTTCTTGATGCGTTCGACGACCCGGCCGTTGATGGACGAGCCGTCTTCGTAGGACTTTTCCAGAAGTTCGAGCGCCCGGCGTTCGTCGGCCTGGCGCTTGGACAGGATGAAGTAGCCTTCCTTCGAATCGGTCTTTTCCAGGACCGCTTCGATCGATTCCCCCGCCTGGGGAATCCGGGCGTCGGCGCTTTCGGTGAAATCCTCGATGGGGATAAGGCCTTCGCTTTTCAGGCCGATGTCGACGAGAATATGGCCGGGCATGATTTTAACGACGCGGCCGGTGACGATTTTTCCGGGGCTGATTTCCTGGGAGCTGAATTGATACTTGTCCAGCAGGTTTTCGTAATCCTCGGATGAGATTTTTTCGTTGTTCTGTTTCTGGTCTTCGGTCATGTGGTCTCCTTGGTGGGTAGGGTGCCGGCGAACGGGCCCGCCGGCAAAACCGTGGCTTGTCCGGTCCCGGTTTTCCCGGTTATTGAATTTGCTCCAACGAGCATAGGGGACTTGAGCTGTTTCCGTTCCATGGTTTTCATATCGGGCCAAAAAAGAAGGCCAAGTCTAAACGATTCGCCCCGCTTTGTCAACCGCTAAATACTGACAGAATTTGAACTTACGGCGGGGAAGCTCAGGCGTTTCCCTCTTCGAGAATTTTCTTCAGTTCTTCTTCGCGGGGGAGCTCTTCGAGCGAATTCAGGCCGAAATAGGTCAGGAATTTTTCCGTGGTCCGGTAAATCAGAGGCCGGCCCGGGGCGTCCTTGCGGCCGGAGATTTTGATGAGCTTGTTTTCGAGCAGAGTGTGGAGGGAATGGGTCGAGTCGACGCCGCGGATGTTCATGATCTCGGCCTGGGTCACGGGCTGGTGATAGGCGACGGCCGAAAGCGCTTCGAGGGCCGCCGGGGACAGCTTTTTCCGGCGTTCGATCTGGAGGAGTTTCCGGACGGGGGGATCATAGGCCGGTTTGGTCATGAAAACCCAGCCGCCGCCCGTTTGAACCAGGCGGGTGGGCCGAAGGGCTTCCTCCATCTCCGTCCCGAGACGGAGAAGGGCCTGGAGAATTTCCTCCTCGGATACGTCGTCCAGCACCTCTTTGATTTTGTCCAGGGTCAAGGGTTCGACCGAGATGAAAATCAACGCTTCGAGAATGTTTTTCAAATCGTCCATCAGGCGTCCTCGGCGGCCGGCTCTTTCCGGAGCCAGACCTTGATTGTGTGAAAGAGCTGTTCCTGGACGGCCATGACCAGGCGGGCCTTGATCAGTTCCAGGAGGCAAAAAAAGGCGACCAACGCCTCCTCGAGCGTCTCCTGGGCGTCCAGGTATTCGAGAAAATCGAGAAAACCGCGCTCCCGCAGGGCGGCCACGATTTCCCTGGTCTTGTCCGTGACCGAAATTTCCTTGATCTTGAGGATTCTTTGCGGCGCGGCCTGTTTCCGTTTCATCATGGCGAAGAAAGATTCGGCCAGGTCGAACAGCGAAACCTCGATCAAGTCGAGGTCCTCCTCGGGAAGAGGGACGTTGAGGGCCGTTCGTCGCCAGATCGTGGACTGTTCCTCTTCCTTGTCCCGGAGGACCGCGGAAACGACTTTCACCCGCTCGTAGTCCTCCGTCCGGTCGGGCCGCTCTTTCCGGGGATCGATATCCGGCTCGACCGGCTGTTCCCGGGGAAGGAGGATCTGCGACTTGATGTAAATCAGGAGGGCGGCCATCAGGAGAAATTCGGCTTCCCGGTCGAGGTTGATATGTTCCCGGCCGCGGAGATAGTCGAGATACTCCCGGGTGACCAGGGCGAGGGGGATGTCCTTGATTTCGATTTTCTTTTTCTTAATCAGGAAAAGGAGCAGGTCAAGCGGCCCTTCGAAGATGTCGAGCTTGATCTGGTAGCCGTCTTCGGCCGGACCGGCGGCGGCTTCCGTTGCCGCGGCCGGCGCTTCGAGCGGGCCTTCCTCGTTCGGAAATTCGGGGAGGGACATACTCCGGGGCCCTGAACCTAAAATCCCAGGGCTTGCCGGACCTCGGCCATCGTGGCCTGGGCGACACGGCGGGCCTGGACATTCCCGGCTTCAAGGATCTCCCAGATTCTCGCCGGATGTTCCTCGAAACGGCGGCGGCGTTCCCAGACCGGTTCGAGAAAACGGAACAGATGTTCCAAAAGGACGCCTTTGCAGTCGCGGCATCCGATCCCGGCCGTCCGGCACCCGCGGGCGATCTCCTCCTGTTTGTCTTTCGGGACGAACGCCTTGTGGAGGGTGAAGACCGGGCAATCGTCCGGTTCGCCCGGGTCGGACCGGTGGACACGGCGGGTGTCGGTGATCATCGGCATGATTTTCCCGCGGATCGTTTCGGCCGAATCCTTCAGGTAAACGGCGTTGCCGTAGGATTTGCTCATCTTTCGCCCGTCCGTCCCGGCCAGCCGGGGGACCTCGGTCAACATCGTCTGCGGTTCGGGAAAGATCGGGCCAAAGATGCGGTTGAACCGGCGGACGATCTCGCGGGTCAGTTCGAGATGGGCGGCCTGGTCCTCGCCGACGGGGACGAAGTCGGCCTTATAAATGACGATGTCCGCGGCCTGGAGGACCGGGTAGCCGAGGAATCCGTACGTGTTCAGCTCTTTTTCCTGAAGTTCTTTCAACTGCTCCTTATAGGTTGGCACCCGCTCGAGCCAGGGCAGGGGGGTGATCATGGACAGGAGCAGGTGGAGCTCGGCGTGTTCCTTGATCTCGGATTGGAGGAACATGACGCACTTGTCCGGGTCGAGGCCGACGCTCAGCCAATCGACCGCGACCTCGAAGGACCAGCCCTTGATCGCTTTCGCGTTCATGTATTCCGAACTCAGGGCGTGCCAGGAGACGATGGCGTAGAAGCACCGGTAGAGGTCCTGAAATTTGACCCAGTTGCGGAGCGCGCCGACATAGTTGCCGAGGTGAAGCGGTCCGGTCGGCCGGACGCCGCTGAGAACGATTTTGGGAGGGGCGGGGGAGGCGTTCATCCGAGCACAATCACGATCATGAGTTTGATGGGCCACATCAGAATGTCCAGGAGGCCCATGTAAATCAGGAACAGGACGATGATGAAGCCGAATGGCCGGATCCGGTCGTAGCGGCTCGCGGCGCTGTCCGAAAGAAGCCCCATCAGGACTCCGGAACCGTCCAGCGGCGGAACCGGGATGAGGTTGAACAAGGCGAAATAAGAATTGATAAGGACGGTCATGATCAGGATGAGGACCAGTCCTTCCAGCGGATAGAACCCGCGCGGCAAGACCGGCAGGAGGAATCCCATCTGCCGGAAGAATCCGTTGATGAGGGCCTTGATGAACAGCCCGACGCTGGGAATCGCGATTTTCATCCCGAACAGTAGGATGAGCGAAGCTAGGGCGACGGAGAGGTTCGCCGCCGGCCCGGCGAAGGAGACCCAGAGGTTGTCCCGGCGGGGATGGCGGAAATTGTAGGGATTCACCGGAACCGGTTTCGCCCAGCCGAAGGCCGGCATTCGGGCCAGCGAAAGAAGCAGGGGCAGGAGGATCGTGCCGAACGGGTCGATGTGGGCGAGGGGATTCAGGGTCACCCGTCCCATATTGAAGGCCGTCGGATCCCCCATCTTCCTGGCCGCCCAGCCGTGGGCGGCCTCGTGCACCGTGATGGCGAAGAGGAGGACGAAAATCTGGATAACTATCGAAATGACATTCATTTGCGTCGGCGGTATTTATAGCATATTCATTCTTGAAAAACCAGAACGTTTGTTCCATAATGCCCCTCAAAGAAGAAGCGCCGTGGCGGAATTTCTCGACTTCAAAAACGTTTCCAAAAGATTCGGGCCCATCCAGGCGGTCGACGGCGTTTCTCTGGAAATTAAGCGCGGCGAGTTTTTCGCCCTGCTCGGCCCGAGCGGTTGCGGCAAAACAACGATGCTTCGCGTCGCGGCCGGGTTCGAAACGCCCGACTCCGGCCGGGTTTTTCTCGCCGGACGGGATATCACCGACCTCCCTCCGAACCATCGGCGGGTCAACACGATTTTCCAAAGCTACGCCCTGTTTCCCCACCTGACCGTCCGGGACAACATTGCCTTCGGGCTCCAGATCGCCAAAAAACCGAAGGCCGAAATCAACCGCGAGGTCGGGGCCATGCTCCGCCTCATCCGGCTGGAGGACCAGGCCGACAAGAAGCCGGACCTCCTGTCCGGCGGGCAGCGCCAGCGCGTGGCCGTGGCCCGGGCCCTCATCAACAAGCCCGACGTCCTCCTGCTGGATGAGCCGCTGGCCGCCCTCGACCTGAAACTCCGCCAGCGGATGCTCATCGAGCTCGACCTGATCCACGACCAAGTCGGGATCACGTTCCTCTATGTCACCCATGACCAGGGCGAAGCCATGAGCCTGAGCGACCGGATCGCGGTGATGAACGCCGGCCGGATCGAGCAGATCGGCCCCCCGGCTGAGATTTACGAGGCGCCGCGGACGAGTTTCGTCGCCGCCTTCATCGGCGACACGAACTTTCTGGAAGGCGTCGTCGCCGACCATCCCGAGCCGGAATACAGCCGCCTCCGGATCGACGGGCTTCCCGACGTGATCGTCTATAACGACAAGCAGATCGCCGACGGCCACGAGGTTTTTCTGAGC
>CAYSGA010000061.1:0-9251 GCA_964430165.1 uncultured Eubacteriales bacterium | reverse complement strand
GAGGGCCTCGGTCCCGTGGACGTAATCGATTTCCCGGGCGCCCTTGTTTTTCATGAAGACGTCCAGGAAGTTCTGAAGCGTTCCGACGGGGAGGTTGGAGCCCGCCGCCCCGGCCTCCAGGACGCCGAGCCCTTCGGGGGAGACGACTCCGATCCGGTGAGCCGGTCCGGTCTGCCCGTCCACCGCCGCTTTCATCATGTTCGGGCAGCAGGCGGATTCGTATCGGACTTTGCCGCCGTAAAACGCTTTCATTTCCTCGACGAAGTTGCGGCCCGGGGCGATTTCGAAAAGGACCCGGTGGATGGGTTTGAAGGCCAGGGCTTCGTCGTGGACGTTGACCAGTTCGACGATGGCGTACCGGAGCGGGGAATTCATGACGGACGCGGGGTTTCCAGCCGTTTCCTTCGTTTTTTCCCAGATGGTTTTCGCCGTGGCCAGGGAATGATTGCCGTCGCCCATCGCGTACAAGAGACCCGGCGGTCCGTCCTTGAGGCCGTATTTGGCGGCGAAGGCGCGGGGATCGGCCAGCCGGGAAAGGGCCCGGACGACGCTGTCTTCCAGGCTGCGGTCCGAGACGCGGTATCCGGCCAGCCGGCCGGACCCGAGCATCAGTTCGAAGTCGTATAATTTATGGAGTTTTCCGGCCGCGGCGGCGAGCGAGCCGATGACCTCGTCGGAGGGGTCGTCGATGAGGACCATGATGTGGGGAAGTTCCATGGGGGCGCCCTCGCGGATCCGGACGCGGGGCGGGAGGCGTTCGATGATCGTCCCTTCCGTCGCCCGGATCAGCGCCGTCGAGCTCTTCCGGTAATCGTAGTGTTCCAGGTCCAGGGCGGCGACCAGCCCCTTCCGGGTTTTTCCGCCCGTCGTCCGTTCGATGTAAACCAGCCCTTCGTCCGAAGCGAAGAGATTTCGGGCGAAATAATCCGACATGGTTTTCCGGATCCGGCCGATGCGGGCGGTTTTCTCCGCTTCGGGCTCGTTCAGGAACACTTCGGGATAAATTAAACAGAGGGTGGAAGGAGCGTCTCCGATGAAAGACGCCGCTTTCTCCCAGTAGGCGGGTTCGGAAGTGTACTGGTCGCAGGCGATGACCGCCCATTTCGCAAGGTCGGTGCCGGCCCTGGGGAGAAGGATTTCAGGGATGCCGAGGGCGATGGATTCATAAGCGCGCATGGAGACTCCTGGTCGTTGGCGGTTTTCGGCTCGACGAAGGGGAAATTTTAACCGAGAACGGGTCCGTTTTCAAACCGTGATCCCGCCGCCCCGGTTACCCCCAGGAAACGAATCCCGCTCCGCTGCATAAACGCAAATAGGCCATCCTCCGCCCCCTCCTAGCTCCCCAGGGTCGCGTAGGACTGCCCTCACGCATAAGATGCGGGGAGGACTGCAAAGCCCGCAAAGCCTGGGGGCTTGAGGACGGCCTATTCGCGTGACGATTTCGCTCCGGGGATCCGTTTTCGGAATATCGGCCGCGTTGCATTTTCAGCGTGTTGGGTTACAATACCCCCAACAAAAACAAGGAGAACATCATGATTTCCAACAAACACCGCAGTCTGAAATCCGCCGGTCTTGTCCTGTTTCTCATCGCCGGATTGGTCTTTGCCGCGGCCTGCGGCAAAAAAACGCCGAGCGAAAAAGCGAGTGAAAAAATGATCTCCGATATGGTTGCGAAGGCCACCGAAGGCAAAGCCGACATCGACTTCAAAAGCGGCCAGATCACGGTCAAGACGCCCGAAGGGGACGCCGTCATTACATCCGGGGGAGGGTCGTGGCCGGCGGACCTGCCGGAGGACATCGCCCGTTTCAAAGCGGGGTCCATTCTGGCTTCGACGAATTCTCAATCGCCGAATGGAAGGACCTGGATGGTGATTTTCAACGGCGCCGGGGCGGACGAGGTTGCCGCTTATATCGAGGATTTGAAAAGCGACGGTTGGAGCGTCGTGATGAGTTCGGATGTCCCCCAAGGGACGTTCACTCATCTCCAAAAAGAGAATTTCTTCATCCAGCTCACCCATACGACGGATGAAAATAAACTGGCCTTGAACGTCATCCGGCAGAAAAACGATTGATCCCCGGCGATTCCGGCGGGCGGAAATTTCCGCCCTCTCTCCCGAGCCTCAGCTGACGACCGACCGGAACGAGGAGCGGACGGACACGCATTTCTTTGTCCGTTCTTGAACGATAGTGAGGTGGATCCCGGAGACAATCCCCCCTCCGCTATCGGCGGTAGGGCACGATTTATTCGTCCGGGCGGGAATCGCCGCACGTTTGGCCACGTGTGGTCCCGAATTGACCACGAACGGCGCGGTAAGGTAGGATATGCGGTGAACGGTGAGGCATGGATAAAAAAGATCTCCTCGGCGTCAGCCACTTCTCGGATTATTTCAAGCTCGGACAGCTCGTGTTCGACCTCAAGGCCACGGAAAAAGTCGCGGCCGTGGAGGAGTTGATCGACGTCCTGGCCAAACAAAAACTCATCCGGAACCGGAAAATGATCCTCACCCGGTTGATCGACCGGGAAACTCTCGAGTCGACCGCCCTGGGGAACGGCATCGCCGTGCCTCACGCCCGGGTCGACGCGAACGGAGAGATTTCCATCGCTGTCGGCCGGTCGTCGGAGGGCATCGATTTTTCCGCCCCGGACAAGAAAAAAGTCCATTTGATCATCGTCATCATCTGGAACCCGACGCTGCCGGGGTTGTTCAACCACCTGTTTGCCGGGCTGGCCCATTTCCTCCGTGACCCGAATTTCCGCAAACGGATTTTCGAAGCCCGGGACAAAAACTCCCTCTGGGAAGCCCTGGGCGAGATCGAGCTGCGTCTTCCCCAGGAGGATAAAATCGTCAGCCGGGCCGGGTTGCTGCGAAAACTTCAGGAGATCGAGAAGAAAAAGAAGAAGGCGTCCAAGGCCCAGCTCCCGACCCTCAAGGCCCAGGCCAACCTCCTGCGGGAGGATCTCGACGCCGCCCTCCTGACCCGGTTTGAAAAATTGATGGAACGGTACGGCTTCGCCGTGGCCGAGGTCGAAGACGGGGTCTGCCAGGGCTGCAACATCAGCGTCTCCACGGAAATGAGCTCGGCCATCGAGGGCAGTAACGACATTTACATCTGCGAAAACTGCGGCAAATATCTCGTCGCCGCCTCGCCGAAGAAGAAAAAAAAATAGGGTGTTCGGCTCCGTTCGTCCCGAAAAAATAGCCTCCCTCGGGGAGAAAATGAACCGGCTCGGCCTGCGCGAGGCCGATTTCGTCGAACAATTCATGCGGTCGGGGGGCAAGGGCGGCCAGAACGTCAACAAGGTCGAAACCTGCGTCCTTCTCCGCCACGTTCCGACCGGGCTTTCGGTCAAATGCCAGCGCGAACGCTCGCAGGCGATCAACCGGTTCCTGGCCCGGCGGATTCTCGTCGACAAAATCGAAGCCCGGATGAAGGGCGAGGAAAGCGCCGTCCGGCAACGGATTGAAAAAATCCGCCGTCAGAAGCGAAAGCGGTCGCAGCGGGCCAAGGCGAAAATGCTCGCCGCCAAGCGCCTTCACGGCGAGAAGAAAGCCGGCCGGTCCTTCCGATCAGATCCAGATCTTTTTTAATGGGGACAGGGCTAAAGACCTGTCCCCTCCTTAATTTTACGAATCACGAAGCCAGGCGGAGCAGGGCGCGTTCCCCTTCTGGGGAAATAGACGCAAACGCGCTTACCGGGCGTGTTTCGGATTCAGCAGGGCGACCATGTCGCGGACGGCCCGGTCGACGCCCACGATCGCCGCCCGGGCGACGATCGCAAACCCGATCGAAAGCTCAGTCATTTCGGGGATGGTGACGATCGGGCCGACGTTGTGATAGTCGAGGCCGTGTCCGCCGGTGACTTCCAGGCCGAGGCGGGCGGCGGCCGCCGCCGCGGTCCGGATTTCGTCGAGGGCTTTCTCCCGGGCCGGGCCGGAAGCGGCGTCGGCGTAGAGGCCGGTATGGATCTCGATTTTTCGGACGCCCAGGTCGGCCGTCGCCCGGATTTGGGCCGGGGACGGGTCGACGAAGATCGAAATTTTGATCCCGGCCCGGGTCAGGGACTGAATATGAGGCCGGAGCGTTTTGCGGTGAGCGAGGACGTCCAGGCCGCCGGTGGTCGTCAGCTCCTCGGGTTTTTCCGGCACGAGGCAGACCACGTCGGGATGGACGGCGAGGGCCGCAGCTTTCATCTCCGGCGTCGCGGCCATCTCGACCGTGAATTTCGTCTTGATCGCTTCGCGGATCATCCGGAGGTCCCGTTCGTTGATGTGGCGCCGGTCGCTGCGGAGATGGGCCGTAATGCCGGCCGCTCCGGCCTGTTCGGCCAGAAGGGCGGCCAGGACGGGCTCGGGTTCGACCGCTTGCCGGGCCCGGCGCAAACTGGCGAAATGATCGACGTTGAAGGACAGTTTCACGGTTGTCACCTCCCGCGACATCACACCCCGATTTTTTTCCGGATCGCGGCCGTGATCCGGGAGGCCAGGATTTCAATCAGGTCTTCGTCCTCGCCCTCCACCATGACCCGAGCCAGGGGTTCGGTCCCGGAATATCTCACGTCCAGGCGCCCGTTTTTCCCCAGCCGTCCCCGGACGTCGGCGACGGCCGCGACGACTTCGGGAAGGCCATCCAGGTCGGGTTTTCGGGCGACCCGGACATTTTTAAGGACCTGGGGAAATTCCGTGTAGCCCCGTATCAGGTCGGCCAGGGGAAGGTTTTTTTCGATCATGACTTCGAGCATCTTGAGGGCGGTCAGCAATCCGTCACCCGTGGGACATTCGTCCGAAAAGATCGTGTGGCCCGAACGTTCGCCCCCCAGGTTGGCTTGGATCGACAACATTTTTTCGAGGACATACTTGTCGCCGACCCGGGTCCGGACGAGGGCGATCCCCTCCGCGGCCAGGGCTTTTTCCAGGCCCATGTTGCTCATCGTCGTGGCGACGACCGTCCGGCCGCGCAAAAGGCCGCGGGCGTTCATCGCCCGGCTGAGCACGAAAAGAGTATGGTCCCCGGTCAGAATCCGGCCGTGATGGTCCACCCACAGGGCCCGGTCGGCGTCGCCGTCGAAGGCGATGCCGAGGTCGGCCCCCCGGGCCAGCACCGTCTGGGCCAGTTTTTCGGGATGAAGCGCGCCGCAATCCTCGTTGATGTTCCGGCCGTCCGGCTCGGCCTCCGTCGCGACGACCGCGAAACCGAGGCCGCTCAGGACCTCCGGAGCGATCGCCGAAGCCGATCCGTTGGCGCAGTCCAGGACGATCTTGATCCCCTTGGTTCCGAGGCCGGGGGCGAACCGGCGGCGCAGGAAATGTTCGTATTCCCGGAGATAGACGGGGTCGGGATGAACGTCCGCCTTCCCCGGACTCCCGGCGTCTCCGCCCCCGGCGATCTCGGATTCCAGGCGTTCCTCCCAGGCCTCCGAAATCTTCAGGCCTTTGCCCGAGAAAATCTTGATCCCGTTGTCCTTGTAAGGATTGTGGGAGGCGGAGACGACGATCCCGGCCGAAAACTCGAACGTCCTGGTCAGATGGGAAACGGCCGAAGTCGGAATGACCCCGGCGGAAGCGCATTGCCCCCCGGCCGCGGCGATCCCCCGGATCAGCGCGGCTTCGATCCAATCGCCGGACTCCCGGGTGTCGCGCCCGATCAGTATCCGGGGCGGCAAACCTTCGGCCCGGAGGAGAGTCATCAGCGCCCGGCCGAGGACGCGGACCGACGATTCATCCAGGGGATATTCCCCGGCGACGGCCCGGATCCCGTCGGTGCCGAACAATTTCGCCATTTTTGTCTCCCCGCGAATCCCCGGCCGGATGCTCCGGAAAGGCTATTTTTCGATCAAGGAAATTTTAACCGAAGCCCTCGTCTGGGCCGTCGTAAACCGGAGCTCGGGGCGGGGAAGGATCAGGTCGACCTCGAAGGTCTTCGGCTGATCCAACCCGGTGATGTCCATGGGGCTGGTCCGGATCCTGTCCTGCGGCTTGATTTTGCTTTCCGGCCCCCGGACATAGACCTTAGAGGGAATCAGTTCGACCAGGTCGACCTTGAGCCCGGCCTTGGGCTGGCCGACCAGGACGGGTTGGATCTCCATCAGGACCTCGACACTCCGCTCGATCTTGAGATGGACCTTGTTGGGGAAGACGCGGACGGCCTTGGCCCCGGCCGGGACGGTCACGATGTCGGGATTCAGGGGGTAGTCCTCCTGGTTGAGGCTCGCCCGGGACAGGTTTAAAACGGCCTGAACGTCGGTCGAGGTCATCTGCCCGAGCATCCGGTTCGTCGCCCGGACGGTCACGTCGATCGACGAGGGCGGCCGCTCGGTCAACTCGAAGGCCGCCGGGAGGCCTCGGGGTTCGAGCCGGACCTGGAACGTTTTTTCGGAAACGATCTTTTCCTCCGGCATCAGCGCGACCCAAAGGAGGACGGCCATCAAAAACGACAGGAGTTTGAGGAGCCCGTTCCGAAAGAAAAAGTTCCTGATCTTTTGCATCATTTTTTCAAATATTCCAGAAGACGGTCTTCCAGCTTGTTCCGGTCGATGAGGCGTTCGAGCGAACCTCCCGTCGCCAGGGAGATGCCCCCCGACTCTTCCGAGATGACGATGACGGCCGCGTCGCTTTCCTGGGTCAGGCCGATAGCCGCGAGGTGACGGGTCCGGGTCGGGAAGGAGACCCGCATTTCGTGGGTGGCCGGGAGCGGGAGAAGACAGCCGGCCGCCATGATTTTGTCGCCCCGGATGATCACCGCCCCGTCGTGCAGCGGGGAATGGGGAAAAAACAGGCTGACCAGCAGGTCCTTGGTCAGGACGGCGTCGATCGGCGTCCCGCGTTCGGCGAACGGCTTGAGGCTGATTTCGTTCTCGACCGCGATCAGCGCTCCGATCTTCCGGTCGGCCATGTAATCGACGGCCTGACAGAGATCCTCGATTTTTTCCTGGAACGACCGGAGGGCCAGGGGTTTCCGGAACGTCCGGGACCCGACGCGCGTCAGGAACCTTCGGATTTCGGTCTGGAACAGGACGATGACGGCGATGATGAAGTAGGTGAAGAAGTTCCGGATGAGCCAGTTCGAGACGAACAGGTTGGCCCACCGGGTGGCGAGGAACAGGAGGCCGATCAGGCCCAGGCCGATGGCCATCGGGTAGGCCTTGGACTCCTTGATCAGGATGAAAAAAGAATAGATGATCACGGAGACAACGAGAATGTCGATGAAGTCGACCAGTTTGAAAAGATGAAGGGCGGTCAGGATGTTATCGAGCATGGCCGGCCTCCCTCGATTCGGGAATCTCCCGGTCGGTTGGACCGGACAGAATCGCGTCGGCGACCCGGGCCGCCCGGCAGGTGGATTGGACGTCGTGGACCCGGAGGATGTGGGCGCCGCGGGTCAGGCTGACGACCGCGGCGGCGAGGGACCCCTCCAGTCTTTCCTCGGGCGGAACGTCCAGGATCTTTCCGATCATCGATTTTCGGGAAACCCCCACCACGACCGGCCGTCCGAGTTCGGCGATCGAGGCGAGGCCCCGGATCAGGGCGCAGTTGTCTTCGAGCTGTTTGCCGAACCCGATGCCGGGATCGACGGCCAGGTTTTCGACGGCGATCCCGTAGGCGGCGGCGATCTCGAGTTTTTCGGCCAGAAACGCCCGGACCTCGGCCCGGACGTCGCCATACCGGGGCGAGGCCTGCATGGTTTTGGGGAGGCCTTGCATGTGCATCAGGATGAAGCCCGTGCCGCTTTCCGCCGCCAGCGAGAGGAGGCGGGGGTCTATCCCGAAGGAACTGATGTCGTTGATGATGTCCGCTCCGGCGTCCAGGGCGGCCCGGGCCGTCTCATACTTGGTCGTGTCGACCGAAATGAGGGCGCGGGTTTGAGCGCGCATCGAGGAGACGACCGGAACGACGCGCCGGATTTCCTCATCGGCGGATATCGGGTCGGAACCGGGCCGGGAGCTTTCCCCGCCGATGTCGATGATGTCGGCGCCTTCGGCGGCCAGGCGCAGGCCGTGGTCGGCGGCCCGGAAGGAGTCGAAGTAGCGCCCGCCGTCGTAGAAGGAATCGGGCGTGACGTTGAGGATCCCCATCACCCAGGTCCGCGTCCCCAGACAATGGCGCGTTCCCTTGACTTGGAAGACGGTCTCTGTCCTCACTTCACCTCTCGGGCTCGGGCCGGCTCCGGAACGGCGAGGTCCGGTCCCGGCATCTCCAAGGGAACCACCCTCGGCTTCGGGCCGTTCTTGAAGGGAACACCGTCGGGAGAAGGCGGGGCGGCAGTCTTGCCGAGAACGGCGTTGATTTCGTCCGACGACAGCACTTCCCGCTCGAGCAACAGCTTGACGATCGCTTCCAGTTGCGTTTTATGATCTCCGATGATTTTTTCCGCCCGCTCGTAATTGCGCTGGATGATTTTCTTGACTTCTTCGTCAATCATCTCGGCCGTTTTTTCGCTGTAATTTTTATGGGCGGTGAGTTCCCGGCCGAGGAAAATCAGGTCGTTGCGCTCGCCGAAGGTCAGCGGGCCGAGATTGCTCATGCCCCATTGGCAGATCATCTTCCGGGCGATTTCGGTGGCCCGTTCGAAATCGTTGGCCGCGCCGGTCGTGGTCTGGTTTAAAAACATGATCTCGGCGACCCGGCCGGCCATCAGGACCGCAAGCTGCGATTCGAGGTAGGCCTTCCCGTAGGTGTAGCGGTCGTCCAGCGGAAGCTGTTGGGTCAGGCCCAGGGCCATGCCCCGGGGGATGATCGTGACTTTATGGATCGGGTCGGCTTCGGGGATCATCGCCGCGACCAGGGCATGGCCGGCTTCGTGATAGGCCGTGCTCTTTTTCTCCTCGTCGCTGATGATCATGCTTTTCCGTTCGACGCCCATGAGGACCTTGTCTTTGGCAAATTCCAGGTCCTTCATCTTGACCTTATCCTGCTCCAAGCGGGCGCCGTTGAGGGCGGCCTCGTTGATCATGTTGGCCAGGTCGGCCCCGCTGAATCCGGGCGTCGAGCGGGCGATGACCTTGAGGTCGGCGTCGCCGTCCAGCGGGATTTTGCGGGTATGGACCTTGAGGATCTCCTCCCGGCCCTTGACGTCGGGCATGTTGACGACGATCCGGCGGTCGAAACGGCCCGGCCGGAGCAGGGCGCTGTCGAGGATGTCGGGGCGGTTGGTCGCGGCGATGAGGATGATGCCTTCGTTGGAGTCGAACCCGTCCATTTCCACGAGCAGTTGGTTGAGCGTCTGCTCGCGCTCGTCGTGCCCCCCGCCGAGAC
>CAYSGA010000060.1:2151-9321 GCA_964430165.1 uncultured Eubacteriales bacterium | reverse complement strand
CTGATCTTCCCCCAAATGTCTGGACACCTCGAAAAGAGTGGAATACATTCCAACGAGGAGGAACGACATGGGAGAAAGAAAACCGCGACGACGGTATGACCGAGACTTCAAAGAAGGAGCGGTTCGGTTGGTGATTGAAGGGGGACAGACGCTGAGCGGCACGGCCCGAGACCTTGGGATTACCGAGAATATGTTGGGCCGGTGGAAGAAAGAATATCTGGAAGACCAGGAGCACGCCTTTCCGGGGAAGGGCCGAATGAAGCCGGAGGCGGCGGAACTCTTCCACCTCAAGAAACGGATTGCAGACCTGGAACAGGAGCGGGAAATCTTAAAAAAAGCCTTGGCCATCTTCTCCAGACACCCCAAATGAAGTATCGATTCATGGACCGCCATGGCTCCGGGTTTGAGGTGAAGAAGATGGTCCAGGTTCTGGGAGTTCACCGGAGCGGATACTACGGCTATCAAAAGCACAAGACGAGTCCCCGGGCAAAAGAGAACGAAAAGCTTGGGGAACTGATTCGTCAAGTCTGGAAAAAGAGTCGAAAGCTGTACGGCTCGCCACGGATCACGGCGGAAATACGTTCCCAGGGGTATTGCTTTGGAGAAAACCGGGTGGCCCGCCTGATGCGGGAAGAAGGCGTCCGGTCACAGAGTCGGAAAGCGTTCAGGGTGACGACAAAATCTTCCGGCAGCCGTCCCTCTGTGGAGGACCTGGTGCAACGACAATTCGAGACAGACAAGCCGGGAAAAATTTGGATTTCGGATATCACCTACATCTGGACGCGGGAGGGATGGATGTATCTGGCGACGGTGATGGATATCTTTAATCGAGAAATCGTCGGTTGGTCGCTCCAAGATCGACTCAACCAAGATCTCGCCCGGTCGGCTTTGAACCAGGCCTTGTGGCAGCATCGTCCCGAAAAGGGTTTGATTTTCCATACGGATCGAGGCGGAGAATATCGGGGTGGAAAAATCCAGCAGTTACTGAGTCTGTGGGGAATCCATCCGAGTCAGGGACGCCGAGGGGATTGCTATGACAATGCGATGGCCGAATCATTTTTCAGTACGTTTAAAAGCGAGTTGATCTACCTGGAGCGTTTTACCACGAAAGCTGAGGCCCAGCTGAAGATCTATGACTTTATCGAGATCTATTACAATCGGGAAAGGCGGCATTCGGCGTTGAACTACCAAACGCCGATCGAGTATGCTAATGCGGCCATTCAACCTTAACTTGGTGTCTATTATTTCGGGGGAAGATCATCCTCCCCCGCTTCGGTCCGGTTGACGATTCTGCCGACCCGGGTCAACGCCCGGGTGGTCCTGGACGGTTTCGTCCTCCCGGCGGGGATTTACCCCGCGTACGCCGCGGGAAGCGAAGCCGTCCTCACAACCGACCTCCCGAAAGGCGCGGTCTTCGCCTCGGCCCCGTTGATTCCCGCCGACGAACCTCCGCTCGTTTTAGCGGCCCGGATTCGACAGGCCGACGCCGGCCCGGCCTCCCTGGCCCTGACGCTGGCGGAACGGGTGCCGTTCCGTTGCTGGACCGAGGGGACGAAGACGGTCATCGAGTTGATTAAAATCCAACGCGGCGGCGGGGATTACCTCATCGCCCCCGAGACCCAAACGGAGCTCGACCGCACCGCGCGTTCCGTCCAACCGCTGGCGATCTCAACCGACGCGGACACGGGCGACCGGTTTGATCTCAGCGCCCGGTTGGGCCGCAAGGCGATCATCAACACGTTAGCCCTGGACAATCCGCTCCGCCTCGTCATCGACGTCTTCGACTCCGTCCTGGGGCAGCCCCCGGCGATCGTTTCCGTCGGCCGCCACGGTGTGGAAAAGTTCCGAACCGGCCAGTTCAAAAACGGCGATCCTTACGCGATCACGAGAATCGTGTTTGAACTCAAAGAACCCCGGATATTCGCCCTCGCCGGCGCGGCCGACGGGTTGAGCGTCGTTTTCGCGGATGCGGCCTCCGCCGTTTCGGCTCCGCCGTTTTCCGAAGCGTCGGCCGGAACGTACAAACCGGCCGACGCTTCGGCGAAAACAGTGTCTGCTCCCCCGGCGGAGAGAATCATCCCGGTGAAAAACGCCTCTCCGCAGCCAGCCGTCGTCGCTCCGCCCGTGGTTAAAACGGAACGGAAAGCCGAAGTCAAGCCGGTCGAGAGGGAAATCCCGGTGACGGTCGTCGCCCCTCCCGAACCCGCGACAAAAACCGGAGTTCAGGTCGGAAGCCGGAAAGAGGAAGTCGAGGACATCCCGCCGCAGAAGGAAAAAGCGGCGTCCCGGACCATTTATGATCCGGCGGAAAAATACAGCGGTGAACTGATCAGCCCGAAGTTCAAGGATGCCGACCTTCGCGACGTTATCCTCTGGCTGGGCGGACGGGTCGGTCTGAACGTCATCATCGACCAGGACGTCCGGGGCCGGGTGACGGTCGCCTTCGAAGACGTTCCCTGGGACCAATTTCTCGACATGATTCTGAAAAACAACAAGCTCGGGCGGATCCTCGAGGGCAACGTTCTCCGGATCGCCCCTCTCAACGCTCTGGCCGAAGAGGAAAAAGCCCAGTTGGCCTTGATGACCGCGCGGGAAGCCTCCGGCCCGATCGTGACCAAGACCTATAGCCTTTCCTACGCCACGGCCAGGGAAGTCAGCGAGATCATCAAGAGCAAGAAATCGGGGAGGGGCGACATCGTCATCGACACCCGGACAAACGCCCTGATCGTCTCCGACGTCCAGGAAAAAATCGACCTCATCGACGAGATCATCGCCACCCTGGACGCGGCCACGCCCCAGGTCACGATCGAGACGCGCATCATCGAGGCGACGTCCACGTTCATCCGCAACCTGGGCATTCAATGGGGCTACCGGGCGATCGCCGATCCGTTCTACGGAAACCAGACCTCGCTCCGATTCCCGAACAAGATCCTGTCCGACGGAGCCCTGATCCCCCAAGGAACCGTCACCAAGGGCCTCGGCGGACCGCTCGGCGGGTATGCGATCAATTTACCGGCCTCGTCGTTCTCCTCCGCCCTCGGCGTTTCCCTGGCCAACGTCCTGGACACGTTCCGCGTGGATATGGCCATCACCGCCCTGGAGTCGGAAGGCAGCGGTAAGATCATCTCGAGCCAGCGCGTGACCGCTCAGAACAACAAGGAAGCCTACATCAACCAGGGCCGCCAGATCCCCATTCAAACGACAGCCAACTTCACCGTAACCACGCAATACGTCAACGCCGGCCTGGAACTCCGGGCTACGCCCCAGATTACGGCCGACGGGACGATCATCATGACCATCGACATCCAGAACAACGCGGCCGATTTCAGCACCACGGCCGGCGGGATTCCTTCGATTACGACCCAGAGCGCCAAAACGACGGTCATGGTTCCCGACGGAGGAACGACGGTGATCGGAGGGATTTTCCGGGTGGAAGATTCGATCACGAGGGAAAAGGTTCCCCTCCTTCACCAGATCCCCATCCTCGGGGCCCTTTTCAAGAACCTGGCCAAGAACCGGACGAACCGGGAGGTTCTGATCTTCATCACCCCGAGGATCCAGAAATAGGAGGCCGACGATGCGATATTCCCCATTTTTTAAGCGAACGATCCGGGTCCTCGTTTTGTCGGCTCTCGCCTTCGCCCTGGCCGCCTGCAACCCGCTGGAAAACGAGACCCTGTCCATGAGTTATCTCGTCGTCAACAGCCTGAGAGGCCTGGACGAGAGCGGGACGGCCGCGGATTACGTCGCCTCGGACGTGCTCTTTCAAGACCCGGACACGGGAGACACGTCGATCATCGCCGACGTCGCCACCGCGACCCTGACCGCCCGCATGCTCGACCCGGATCCGATCACGGGAACCTCCCCTTACGCCGACGTTCAACTGACGGGTTACGCGGTCACGTTCACCCGGTCGGACGGACGCAACACGCCCGGAGTCGACGTTCCCTATCCCTTCGACGGGGGCTTGACCGTGCTTCTCGAGGTGGATAACCCGACCGAGTTCAGTTTCATCATCGTCCGGGAATCGGCCAAACAGGAGCCGCCGCTTCTGGACATTCTCCAGGCGGGGAGCCAGGCGGAAATTTTTTACACCACGGCTCAAGTCGACTTCTACGGCCACGACCTCACCGGCGCGCAAGTCAAGGTCTCCGGATCCATATCGGTCCGGTTCGCGAATTTTGCGAATTGACGAGGAGGACAACCATGCCCCGATTCCGCGTTTTTAAAATCGCCGGGTTGATCCTTCTGGCCGCCCTGGCCGCGGGTTGCCAACGGATGGCGACCCAGGGACCCTCGCCCTTGGGTCCTTCAACCTTCGTTTTGACGTTCACCCTCACCGCCAACCCCAACGTCATCCTGACGGGGACGGCCCGGCCGACCTCGAATATTCAGGCCGTCGTCACCGAAAACGGCGAAGCCGCGTTCAACCGGACCGTCTATTTCACGATCACCGAAGGCCCCGGAGAATTCCCCAATTTCTCCCAACGCGCGGCCGTCACGACCGATTGGAACGGAGCCGCTTCCATCACGTACACGGGGCCGACGAAATTTGAAATCGACGCGGACACGACGGCGACCATCATGGCCCAACTCGAAACCTGTTCCCCCCAAATCATCGCCAAAGCGGTCACTATAACGATTTTGTTCAGCGAGTGAACCCGTCGTATCGGACGACCAGGGCGGGCCGTCCGACATCCCGAAGGCCGGCCGCCAGCAATCCGGTAATCACGGCGGCCGATTCCGCGCGCAGTTCCAGTTGAACCCGCTTGATTCCCGGCCTTCCCGCCTCCGAGGCGAATGAAGGGCCGAGAATTTCGACCTTCGGCCCGCCTTCCCGCCAGCGCGCGGCCAGCGTCCGGGACTGCCGCCCGAGCAGACGGGTATCCCGTCCGTTCAAGACGACCTCCGCCTTGGCCGTAAACGGGGGTTGCCCGAGAAGGCGGCGCAGTTCGATCTCCTCGGTGAAAAACGCCTCGAAATCCGCCCGGGAAGCGGCCCTGATGCCGTAGTGATCGGGAAAACCCGTTTGGATGACGACCCGGCCCGGCCGGGCGCCCGGACGGACAAAACGGATCATCCGGAGGAGCAATTGAAAAGTTCGCTCCGGCGCGAGGAAATCGGGGACGCCCAGACCGGCTTCGGGGTGAAATATCCCGATGAAATCCGCCGGCGGCAGGTCCGCCTGCCGGACCAACAACTGCGTCGCGATCAGGATATCCACCCGTCCGCGGCCGTAAGCTCCGAGAATTTTGGCCCGGTCGGCGACCCGGCCAGCCCGATCCCGGTCGAAGACAGCAAGCCGGACCCCGGGAAAAACGCTTTTCAGTTCCTCCTCGAGCGCCTCCACTCCCCCGCCCCGCGGCTCCAGGACGCGGTGTTTGCAGGACGGACAGGCGCCGGGCCTTTTTTCCTCCGCTCCGCAGGCATGGCAAACCAGCCGGTCGGTCTTTTTATGATAGGGCAAAACCGACCCGCATTTGCCGCAACGCGGGATGAACCCGCACCGGGGACAAAAAAGAAGCGAGGCATATCCACGCCTGTTGAGGAAAAGAACCGCCCGGCCGCCGGCGGCCAGGCACGCGACGATTCCCTCCCGCATCGGCCGGGTCAAAACATCTTTTTCGGCCGCCTCGTCGGCCACACGGACCGGAGGCGCCGGATCCTCCCCGCCGAGAATCCGGAGAGAGCCGTCGGCCCGGGACCGGGCGTACGACCCGACGGTCGGCGCGCCCGCGACATAGAGGACGACGGCGTTTTCCTCCTCGGCCCGAAACAACGCTCCGCGCCGGACATCGTAGGAGGGAGAACCCGCCTGAAAATGCGATTCGTCCGATTCGTCCTCGACGATGATCAACCCGATCCCCGGCCACGGCTTGAACAACGCCGAGCGGGACCCGAGGATGATCCGGGCTTCTCCCCGGATCACCCTTTCCCATTCCGCCGCCTGGGATCGCGGAGTCATCCGCCCGTGAAGAAGGGCGGGGGTCGTCCCGAGGGCGGCCTGGAGATGAGAGCGAAGGTCCCCGGTCCGGGCGACATCCGGGAGAAGGACGAGGACGTTTCGGGAACGGTCAAGCGACCGGCGGGAGGCCTCGGTGATCATCGCCCGGCCGGCGCCCCGGCCTCCCCAGGCCAGGAACTCGGCGCGCTCGCCCGCGCCGATCCTGCGGCCGATTTCGGAGGCGAGCGCGGCGACGGCCGAGGTCGTTTCCAGGTCGAGTTCCAGTTGTTCCGCGGCCTCCGGTTCGCTTCGGGAGATGCGCCGCTTGAGCGGCGGCGCGGGCTCCGGCGGAAGCGCCAGCCCGAGCAGCGCGCCCCAGCTTGTGGCCTGGTAATCGGCGAATTTCCGGGTGAACTCGAGGATCGAAGGCGGCAGGACCGGAGATTCGTCTAAAACCGAGGCAATGTCCTTGACGGCCGTCCCCTTGTCCGGCGGTTCGTCGTGAACCCGGACGACGACACCGACGGCGGTTTGCCGGCCGAGCGAGGCTCTCACCCGGACGCCGGGCCGCATTCGTCCGGATAGCTCGTCCGGAACGGCGTACGTGTAGTTCCGAAGAAGGGGCCGCGGAAACGCGACATCGACGAACAAGGTCAATCTCCGCGGAGGAAGGCCATCACCTTCTGCATGTCGTTCCAGACCATCCTCTTGATCTCCTTGTTCCCTTCGTTCCGGATCAAGTAGGAGGGATGGAAGGTGGGCATGACCAGTAGGCCGTGCCATTCCTGAAAGTTGCCCCGGACCGGGCCCATGGCTTTAACGTTCGGCACGAAAAAATCGACGGCCGTCTTTCCCAGGGCCACGATGACCCGGGGACGGAGGACGGCGATTTGCTCGAGCAAGAAGGGGGCGCAGACCTCGGCCTCCTCCCGGTGCGGGACGCGGTTTTCGGGAGGGCGGCATTTGACGACGTTGGCAATGTAGACCTCGGACCGAGCATAGCCCATGGCCACGATGATTTTCGTCAGGAGCTGGCCGGCCCGGCCGACGAACGGCCGTCCCTGGATGTCTTCATCGTGCCCCGGCCCTTCCCCGATAAAAAGGAGAGGCGATTTCGGGCTGCCTTCCCCCGGCACGGCCAGCGTGCGGCCGGCGGCCAGGGCGCATTTCCGGCAGGTCCGGACTTCGGCGGCGATATCCTCCAGAGTCCGGTCGGAACGGGGCAG
>CAYSGA010000060.1:0-2051 GCA_964430165.1 uncultured Eubacteriales bacterium | reverse complement strand
CAAAGAACCGGATGCGTTCGGCCAGGGCCGACAACGGCTCATTTTTTTTGTCCACGAAGTCCCTCGACGGCATCCCAGATCACCGCGGCCAGCGCCCGTTTGCTCAACACGTCCGTTTTCCGGGAACGTCCCCGGCGGTCGATCAGAACGGCCTGATTGACGTCGGCGTCAAAACCGGTCCCTTCCCGGGCGACATCGTTGGCCACGATCAGGTCGAGATTTTTCTCCCGGATTTTTTTGCGCGCGGCCGCCTCGACGGCGTTCGTTTCGGCGGCGAAGCCGACGAGGGTTTGACCGGGGCGTTTCCGCTCGCCCAACCCCTTGAGGATGTCGGGGGTGGGGACGATGTCCAGGCTGGTCTTGAGATTTTCCTTCTTGACCTTCCGGGCGGCCGGCGCGGCGAACGTGAAGTCGGCGACGGCGGCGGCCATGATCGTGACGTCGGCCTTGGGAAAATGCTCGTCGACGGCCGCCTTCATCTCGGCGGCGGAGACGACCCGGACGACCTCGATCCCGGGGGGCGGAACGATCGCGATCGGCCCCGCGACCAAAACGACTTCGGCCCCGCGGCGCCGGGCTTCCCGGGCGATTTCAAAACCCATTTTCCCCGAAGACCGGTTGCTCAGGAAGCGGACGGGGTCCATCGCCTCGCGGGTCGGGCCGGCCGTGACCAGCACGTTCTTCCCTTGAAGACTCGTGCCGCGGCAAAGGAGCTCCAACCCCCGGGCGACGATCAGGATCGGGTCGGCCAGGCGGCCCAACCCCTCGTCGCCGCAGGCCAGGTAGCCGCCGGCCGGGTCAACGAATTCGACGCCGCGTTCCCGGAGGCGCCGGACGTTCTCCTGCGTCTGCGGATGGATCCACATCGCCTCGTTCATCGCCGGGGCGACGAGAATCGGCGCCTGGACGGCCAGGTAAAAGGTGGACAGGAAATCGTCGGCCAGGCCCAGGGCGAACTTGGCCAGGATGTTGGCCGTGGCCGGGGCGACGACGAAAAGGGCGATCTCCTTGGCCAGGGCGACATGGGCGACGGACCAGGGATGTTGGTCGTCGAACAATTCGACGATCGTCCGGCGTCCGGACAAGGCGTTGAACAGGGCCGGGGGAATCAACGCCGCGGCGTTCCGGGTTTCGATGACCTGGACCTCGTGGCCTTCCTTTTGGAATCCGCGCAGGATTTCGCAGGCCTTGAAGATACTGACCGAGGACGTGACGCCCAACGCGATTTTAGCCATTAGATTTCACCTTTTCGAGGCGGGAAACGACCTCAGGATCGATTGAATCTTCCGTTTCTGGCCGTCTGCCCGAGAGCGGGCCGCAAGGACGATCGCTTCGAGTTCGAGGACGGCCCGGTTCAGCCGGTCGTTGACGATCGCGTATTCGAACGACGGCGCCTCGCGGATCTCCCGCTTGGCGTTGTTCAGCCGGCGGCGGATGGCCGCGGGATCGTCCTCCCCCCGGTCGATCAGCCGCTTCCGAAGATCCGAGGCCCGGGGCGGAAGGACGAAGATGAAGATCGCGTCCTTCCGGAGTTGCCGGATCGACCGCGCCCCCTGGACGTCCACGTCGAGAATCAGGTCGCCGGTTCTTGTTTTTGTCGCAACCTCTTTTTTCGATGTGCCGTAGAGGTTCCCGTGGACCTCGGCCCATTCCAGGAACATATTCCGGGCCGCCATCCGCTTGAATTCCGCCTTCGAGACGAAATAATACTCCCGTCCCTCCGCCTCCGACGGGCGGCGGGGACGGGTCGTGTGGGACACCGAAAACCGGATGTTCCGCAAATCCTTCATCAGATGGGCGAGAATCGTCGATTTTCCACAACCCGAGGGTCCCGTCAGGACAAACAACACGGCCGCCTCCTCACTCGATATTCTGAACCTGCTGGCGAATGCTTTCTACTTCGCCCTTGATGAGCAACCCCTCGCGGGTGACGCCAATCTCCTGGGACTTGGAATTCAGGGTGTTCGTCTCCCGGGTGAATTCCTGGGCCAGGAAATCGAGCATTTTTCCGGCCGGTTCGTCGTTTTTGGCGGCCAGAAGATCGCGGGCGG
>CAYSGA010000059.1:0-9394 GCA_964430165.1 uncultured Eubacteriales bacterium | reverse complement strand
CGAAGCTCATGACGCCCTCGTTCGAGTTCTCCCGGATCTTCCAGTCGGCGTTGCTCAGGTAGTCCTTGACCAACCGCTCGAGGTTGAGCCCGATCTTCTTGGCCTCGCGGATGCCCTTGTGCTTTTCGCGGTAGAGGATGTAGGTCTTGGCGACCTCGTGGTAGCCCTGCTTCATGAGGACCATCTCGACGATGTCCTGGATCTGCTCGACGGACGGGACGGTGTAACCGGCGAACTTCTCCTCGATCATGAAGCAGACGATGTCGCAGGCGGTCTTGGCGATCGCCCGGTCCTTGATGCCCTGGGTCTGCATCGCCTTGTAGATGGCGTTGGTGATCTTCTCCTGGTCGAAGTCCGCGACGGTGCCGTCCCTTTTCTTGATCCTTCCGACCGTGCTGACCATTATCCGCCTCCTTCTTCTTTCCCCTGCTCACAAGACTGGGATTTTCGCCCGCTACGTGCTAAAATCAACCCTTCCAATAACCATGGCGAAAATAAACAGCCTTTCGGCCCTATCCCATATGTTGTGTAGCCATTGCAGGGAAAATACCAAATATTGTATTTTCCGTGCAGACTCTACACCTTTGAAAACAGCTTTGTCAAGCCCTTTTTGGGGAATTTTATAAGTTATTGAGGCGGCAATGCATATTATCGAAATTCGGACGCGGGCCAAGGAAGAATTCGTCGATTTGACGGCCGAGATCGGCCGGGAAGCGGCGGCATCGGGGGTCGCAAACGGCGCGTGCATCGTCACCGTGCCCCACACGACGGCGGGCGTCACCGTCAACGAGAACGCCGACCCGGACGTTCGGGCGGACTTGCTGATGACCCTGCGGCGGATCGTGCCCGACACCCTGCCCTACGCCCACGCCGAAGGGAATTCGCCGGCCCACGTCAAGGCCGCGCTCGTCGGGTCGTCGGTGAGCCTCATCGTCGAGGGCGGACGGCTCCGGCTCGGGACCTGGCAGGGGATCTTTCTCTGCGAGTTCGACGGGCCCCGGACGCGGAATGTTTGGGTCCAGGTCGTCGGCTAACAAATAGGGACTGTCCCCCGCAGAGGGGATTGTCCCTATTTAAAAAACTAGCCCGAGTTTCTTGAGCTCCGCGGCGAGATCGGTCGCGGGCGTGTAGAGGATTCCGGAAAATCCCGCGGCGACGGCGCCTGTCACATTCTCCTCCATGTCGTCGATGAAGACGCATTCCCGAGGCGGTGTGCCGGCGAGGCGCGCCGCGGCCAGGTAGATGGCCGGGTCGGGCTTGAGCAGCTTGAGCTCGTAGGACAGGACATAGCGGTCGAAAAACAGGACCTCGGGGAAACGGCGGCGGACGAAACCGAAGCGCTCGGGATCGGTATTCGAAAGGAGCAGGGTCTTGTAGCCGGCCGCCTTGACCCGGGCAAGCACGTCGACCGCGGGCGCATTCAGCGAAAAGATGTCGTTGTACATCTCGAAGAAGGATTCGTAGGAAATGTCCGCTCCGACGATCTCCATGACCCGGTCATGGAATCCGCGCGGCGTTACGGCCCCGCCGTCGAACTGCCTGAGGAATTCGAGATCGCCGTGAACGGCCGCCTTGACGTCCTCGAACGGTTTTCCCGTCCGCTCGGCCAGTTTGCGCAGGAAGATGGCGTTGTCGAACCAGAGGACGACGCGCCCCAGGTCGGATACGACGGTGCGGATCACGGTGAGCATTTCGGATCTGCCTGTCATTTCAAGTCCGGCAGGTCGTAATCTCCGAGTCGGAGCGGGTACCTGCCGAACTCGCGGACGAGATTGACGACATACTCATAGTTCCACGCCGAGACGTTGCCGGGCACCGAGTGGTCGGATTGGAAGATGAAACCGCCGCCCTTGGCCGCGTTCAGCTTGGTGAGGACGATGCGCCGGAGCTCCTCCTCCGAGCCCAGGGCCCAGGTCAGGACGTCCATGTTGCCGCAGAAAGCGATCTGGTGCCCGTACTGCCGCCGCAATGCGACGACATCCAGCCCGGCCTTGGCCTCGAGAGGATTGTAGGCGTCCACCCCTATTTCGATGAAATCGGCGAAGATCCTCTGGACGTTGCCGCAGCCGTGATAGATAACGGGCAGGCCGTGGGCATGGCATTCGTCCACGAGGGCCTTGACGACCGGCTTGAAATGCCTGCGCCAGTAGCCCGGCGAGAAAAAAAGGCCGCTGCGATAGGCCACGTCACCCCAGATGACCATGCCGTCGAGCAGGCCGCCGGCGGCCCGGATCTGAGCCTTGGCGATCCCCAGGACGAACTCGCCGATCCGCTCGATGAACCGGCCGACCTCGTCGGGATAGAGCCCGATCCAGAGCAAGGCGTTTTCCAGGCCGATCGTCCGCCACAGCATTTCCTGGGCCTCGCAGACACTGCCGTAGACCGGGATGTCGGGGTGGAGCGACCGGACCGTTTCGATCCAGGCGGGGGAGTTCCGGGTGAAGCCGTCGCCCATGCCGGCGAGCTGGTTGTCGCCCGCGTCGAAGTAGCGGCGGTCGTCCCCCGGATCGTCGAACCGGAAGGCCGCCATTTTTTCGAGGGAGTCGGTGTCGAACGTCAGGAAGGCCGGCATCGGGTCGGCGAAGCTCTTCCGGATCACGGCCTCGAACCCGGTCCGGACGATGACGTGCTCCCGCGTCTCCTCGAGCGTTTCGAACGCTTTGATGTGGGGGTCCATGTTGGGGACGGTGACGGTCCAGTCGAGGTCGTAGTATTTGTAGATGTCCGTGCCCGCGGGCAGGCCCAGCTCCCTCCGCCACCGCTCGATAAAGCTGCCCCAGAACAGATCGCTGACCGGGACGCGGTCCGCCTCCAGGTGACGGAGCGTTTTCGTCATCCGGTCGAGCTTGGCGAGGCAGCCGGCCGTGCGATTCACCGTTCGATCCTCTCTCAATCCGTGTGAAAGACTTCTTCCATTCCCGCCCACCAGTCGCCCTCGGACCGGCCCGGGAGGGGCTCCTGCATGGGCATCATGATCTTCCACCACTCCTGCGTCTTGGGGTCGGCGGCCATCCTGGCCATGTCGGCGGCATAATCGGCCCCGCTGTATTCGAAATAGGCGAAGAGAAGGCCCTGCCGGTGGAAGATCGAATAATTATGGATATGGCACCGGCGGATCGTTTCCAGGACTTCCGGCCAGACCGCGGCATGGCAGGCCTTGTATTCCTCGAATTTCTCCGGCTTGACCCGAATGAGCTGTCCGTATCGTTTCATGTGCGCCTCCTCTTTCAGAGTCTCCGCCCAAAGGCCCGGCTCATTTCGCCCGTCCCGGACGTTCGAGCTCGAGCTTCACGATCGTGTCAAGCGTGTCCCGGCTTCCGGCGGGCATCCGGACGACGATGCCGTCCGCCGCCTGCTCTATTTTCGCCTCGCCGCCGGTCAGGACCTTGCTCGCGACGATTTTCTCCTTCAGGGCCGGCAGCTTGACCGAATCTCCGTCCCATTCGAGGATGTGGACATAGACGGCGTTGCCCTTATGCGTCATCCCGCCCCAGGCGCCGTTCCTGACCGGGCCGCCGCGCGTGCCGTAGATGCTTTCCCCGTACCTGCTCAGCCAGGCGCCGATCCCCTTCAGGACCTCCGCCTGGCGGGGCTCGATCTCGCCGTTGGGCATGGGACCGACGTTGAGCAGGAGGTTGCCGCCTCCGGTCGCGCACCGGACGAGAATGCGGACGCAATCCTCGATGGACTTGATCTTGTCGTCGGGCTTCCACGACCACTGCGTGCCGAGCGTCAGGCACGTCTCCCAGGGCTTCTCGATATCGAATTCGCCGATCCGCTGCTCGGGCGTCGCGTAATCGGCTTGCGGCCCGACGCGCTGGGCGTTGTAATCGTCCATGCTGCCCATATCCAGCCGGTTGTTGATGATGATCTGGGGCTGAAGGGACCGGACGATCGCGTAGGTCTTCTCCTGATCCCAGGGGGCCGGGCCTCCGTCCGTGTCGAACCACAGCCTGTCGATGCGCCCGTAGTTGCCGAGGAGCTCGCGCAGGTGCCCCTGCATCCGGGCGACGTAGGCGGCGTTCTTGTCCGTCCGGCATTCCGGGTCGCGCCAGTCCATCGGCGAATAATACCAGCCGACGGGCATCCCGGCCCGGCGGGCGGCCGCCGCCAACTCCCCGCAGATGTCGCGCTCGAAGGGGGAGCGGCCGATGTTGTAATCGTCGACCTTCGACGGCCAGAGGCAGAATCCGTCGCAGTGCTTGGCCGTGAGGATCATGTATTTCATGCCGGCCGCCCGGGCGATGGCCACCCATTCCCCGGCGTTGAATTTGACCGGGTCGAACTGCTTGTAGAGGTTGTCGTAGATCTCGACCGGAACCTCTCCCTTGCCCTCGATACCGCGCCGCTCCCCGCCGCGCGACCAGCTGATCTCCGTCCCCCTCAGGCTGACCGGGCCCCAGTGGATGAACATGCCGAAGTGCATGTCCTGCCACTCCTTGAAGGCGGCCTGGTTGGCCTTCGGCTTCGGCTCCGCTCCGCCGCCCACGGCGGCTTGCGCGGAAACAGCGGCGATCCCGGCGATCAGGATGAGGGGCAAGAAAAAGCTACTTTTCTTCGGGAACTCTCGGATTCTCATGGAAATCTCCCCCGGAATTCGTATTCGGGCAGGAAGCTTTCGGTCAACGGGCGCCCGCCTTCGGAGGGATCTCCAGGCCCTGGCCTTCCCGGCGGTCGGCCCGCTTGAGGAGAAGGGCGAAGACGAGGCCGATGAGCCCGAGGCTGGCGAACATGACCTGGCTCGCGACATAATCGCCCGTCCTGTCCCTGAGGAGGCCGTTGAGGAGCGGGAAAAGCCCGAGGCCGATATTCTGGATGGCCGTCATCAGCCCGAAGGCGGTCCCTACTCTGTCCGACCGGACGATGAGAGGCACAGACGGCCACATGGCCGCCGGGACGAGGACGAACGAGAAGCCCAGGAGGATCATCGGGTACACCGGGTAGATCTTGGTCAATCCCATGGCCAGGTGGCAGGGGATCATGAGGAGCGAACCGGCGATCATGAACGTGGCCCGCTTCCCGACCCGGTCCACGAGCCTCCCGGCGAAGGGCGCCAGGATCATCGACGCAAAGATGATGATGCTGGTGACGCCGCCGGCCGTGCTGGTGATGTGGAGGAAGTTGTTGAAGACCTGGGCCAGGAAGCCGCCCGGAGACGGCGCCGTCAGGGCGATGCCCCACTTCGTGTGGAAGAAGTCCGTCGACAGGCTTTGAAACGGGAATACGGCCGCGTAGAAGGTCAGGCAGAGGAAGGTCACATACCAGAACGTGGGCTTGAAAGCCTTGATGTCCTTGAAGACGATCTTGTCGCCGGCGCTTTCGTTACGGAGGTTAAGGGCCTTCTCGCCTCGCTTGTCCATGACGATGTAGAAGAGGTTGCCGATGAGGGATATGGCGCAGGCGCCGACCGCGGCAAGAAGGGCATTGCGGAAGCTGCCGAAATATTTGGTGATGAGCTCTCCATTGTTGAGAGCGAAGAGGGAGCCGAGACGGCTGACGGTCAGAGCCACGCCGAAAGATAGCGCGAGTTCCTTGTTCTTGAACCAGCGGGCCAGCATAGCGCTCTGGGCGACGACCAGGGGCTCGGCGCCGGCCCCGAAAATGAACCGGCCAACGAACATCAAGGGAATACTCTTGGCCTGCCAGACGATCGCCGCGCCGACGAAGACGAGGACTGAGAAGATGATGCTGGCCTTGCGCGTCCCCAGCCGGTCGATCAGCACACCTGCGAAGAGGAGGACCAAGATCGCGGCGACGCTGTACATCGTGTTGAACGCTCCCACGGTAGCCCGGCTAGCGTTGAGCCCCTCGATGAGCGAAGGCGCGATGGCCCCGATGATGTCGTAGGCAAAGTAACTTCCGAAAGTCAGAGAGGCTATGAATAAAAGGTTCGTGAACCGGTAGATCGGCTTGGTCGGGTGGAAGAAGCCGGCGGGCGCCTTGGTGTCTATGGCCATGGAAAGTCCTCCTTTTCCGTGTCGCGTTCTCCGGGTCGAACGGACCTCTATCTTCCGGAATCCGGGGAAAATAATCAAGCCTCTTTATCCGATCCCCGGGGTCCTGATATAATCTTCCCTAGAGGAAGGAATGGACCCCATGGACGATGATGGCCGCCATTTCAGGTTTTTCAACCCGGAGCGCCTGGCTCCGGAGCTCGGCCGGAACCTGCGCGGCCTCGAACGCGACAAGATCATCCGCCGGATCTGGGACCGGGACGCGACGGTCTGGAAGACCGAGGACAGGGAGATCACGAACCGGCTGGGCTGGCTTTCGTCTCCCCGATCGGCCGAAGACGAGGTCCCCGCGCTGGAAACATTCGCGGCCTCGCTCCGCGGCGAAGGACTGACCCGGGCCGTCGTCCTGGGCATGGGCGGCTCGAGCCTCGCCCCGGAGGTCTTCGCCCGCGCTTTCGGGACGGGGGACGGCGGGCTCGAGCTCGAGGTCCTGGACACGACCGAACCGGGAACCGTGGCCGCGGCGGCCGAGCGCCTCGACCCCGGAAGAACCCTGTTCGTCGTCTCTTCGAAGTCGGGGACGACCGCGGAACTCGCCGCCCTCTTCTCCTTTTTCTACGACCGGGCCCGCCGCGAACTCGGCGACGCCCGTGCCGGCGGCCGGTTCGTCGCCGTCACCGACCCGGGGACCCCGCTCGAGGCCCTGGACGAAGCGCTCCGCTTCCGCAGGACGTTTCACGGCCGGCCAGATATCGGCGGGCGGTTCTCCGCCCTCTCGGTGTTCGGCCTGTTGCCGGCGGTCCTCAAGGGGATCGACCTGAGGCGCCTGCTTCGCTCGAGCCGGGCCGTCGCCGACGCGTGCCGGGCCGAAACGCCGGACGAAAATCCGGGGGCCCAGCTCGGGGCGATCCTGGGGACCGCTGCGGCGAGGGGCATCGACAAGCTGACGTTTATCGTCCCACCGCCGCTCAGGCCGCTCGCCGGCTGGCTCGAACAACTCATCGCCGAAAGTACGGGAAAAGAGGGCCAAGGCATCGTGCCCGTCATCGAGGACGTCCCGGGATCTCCTGCAAGCTACGGAAAGGACCGCCTTTTCGTCGAATTTCCCGACGCCGGAGCCCCGGGGCACGATGAGGCCGTCCGCGCGCTCATCGACGCCGGGGCGCCGCTTGTCCGGCTGACGCTCGAGGATCCTTATTCTCTGGCCGGACATTTTTTCCTATGGGAATTCGCCACGGCCGTCGCCGCCCATATCCTCAAGATCAATCCCTTCGACCAACCGGACGTCGAATCGACGAAAAAGAGAACGAGAGACATCCTGGCCGGTTCCGGACGGGCGGGAGAGGCCGCGCCGGCGGGCCATTCCCTTGACGCCGAAGCCCTGACGATAGCCAGGCCGGGCATGTCAAAAAACGCGGGGGAGGCGTTGGCCCGCTTTTTGGGCGCTTCCCGCGACGGGGATTATATCGCCGTGCTGGCTTTCCTCCCGCCGTCAGAGACGGTCGGAAAGCTCCTGGCCGATCTCGCGAACGGCCTCCGTCTTAAGTACGGCCTGCCCGTCACGCTCGGTTTTGGGCCCCGCTACCTCCACTCGACCGGACAGCTTCACAAGGGAGACGGGAACAGGGGCCTCTTCCTGATGCTGGCCGAGGCCGATATGCCGGAAGTCCCCATCCCCGCCGTCCCAGGTATCTCCCGGCCCGCGGCGACATTCGCCGACCTTTTCGCGGCTCAAGGGCGGGGAGACGGGATGGCCCTCGCGGACAAGGGCCGCCGCGTCCTGAGGGTCGAGATCGAAGGCCCGGTCGAGGCCGGGCTCAGGGAACTGACGTCCTTGTTGGGCTGAAAAAAAAGGGACGGCCCCGAAGAGCCGTCCCTGGTCTCTCGCTTTAAAAATACTCAGAAAAGGCCGGCACCGACGACGTCGGCGTGGAAGATCTCCTTGGTCTTCGGACGGATCTTCTTGTCGACGCTGTCCTTGACGTTCACGTAGAACCAAAAATTGTCGAAGAGTTTCAGTTTGTTCAGGTAATAGTTGGAGTATGAAGTGACGGAGTCGACGATGATCTTGGCCGTTTCCTTACCTTTGCCGTCGGAAAGGACGATATAGGTCACGTCGCCCTTCTGGAGCTTCCCGTAAACCTTGCCTTGGGCCTTGCCCTCCCACTCCTCGGGCTTGGCGACGCCGGTGATGGCCAGGGCCGGGACGGCTTCGCGGGACTTGAATTCGACGAAATCCTCCGGCTGGAACTCCAGGCTTCGCGTGTAGACGTTCGAGCCGGCGCCCGACGCGTCCTTGAGTTCGACGCTGTCGGCCAGGAAGATCGGCGGGTGGTCGGTGAGCAGATTGCCCTTGATCTTGACGTTCTTGCCCACGAGCGTTGCCGCGTCGAAGCCGGGCAGGACGATGTCGAACCCCTGGGCCGTCGAAAGGTACATGTACCGGCCCAAGGCCGCCCGGACCGTTCCGTCGAACTCGTTGACCGCCTTCTGGACCTCGGCGGCCTGTCCTTCGGCCGCTTTCTTCTGACAGGCCACGGCGCCGCCCAGGGCGACGAGCACGGCCAGGCTCAAGAAGAAAATACCGGTTTTTTTCGCTGAACTCATCGGAAGCACCTCCATGTGTCGAACGATCGCCCGTCCCCGCAGGCCGGATAGGCGGTCTTATCGCGCCGGGAAACCTATTCCCGAACGAGGATAAGTTTATACCACCGCGGCCTAGAAAAGTAAAGAAAAAAATGGAGGTCCGGATTCGGTCAACCCTTCCTTTTAACGCCGCCGGACTTGGACGAAGAGCTCGAGGACCGGGAGGAAGAGGAGCTCGACCGGCTTGACGAAGAAGAGCGGCCTGAGGACGACCCGCCCGACCTGGCCACGCTCGAGGAGCGTCCGGAAGAGGAACCGCTCGGCCTCGGCGCGCTGATACTGCGGCCGGAAGAACCGCTCGAACGGGACGGGGCGGAATAGGAGCTCCGGGGCTGAGAATAGGACGGCGAGGGCGAGGAGCTGCGGGACGGGGACGAGTAGGCGCTCCTCGAGGGCGACGCCGAGGAGGAGCGGACGGAGCTGGGGCGGGAGTAAGACGGGGAGCTCGTCCGGACGGAGGAAGAGCGGGAGGTCGAGTACGAGGGGCTGCTCAGCTGTGGCGTCCGGGTCTCCCGTGAGACTGACGACCTGGACGAATAGGAGGGAGTCGCGACCCGGGCGCGGGACGTCTCGAAAGAGCGGCTCGGCGAGCCGGTGTAGGTCCGCGAGTTGGAAGAACCTAACGAATTCGTCCGGTTAGACCGGGATGGATAAACGGCGGAGGCCCGGCCGGATTCCTGCCGGGCCTCCCTCGCCGCAGCCGTCGCCCGCGGCCTCAGGGCTGCGGACTCGGACCGCGCGCTCGACGGGTAGTTCTTGATGGTCTCCCCTTTCTTGATGACGGCGCCCTTGGA
>CAYSGA010000058.1:0-9407 GCA_964430165.1 uncultured Eubacteriales bacterium | reverse complement strand
GCCTGGTCGCGAGCGCGGGCATCCTCAAGTTTTTTCCCGAATCGTTCATGGAGCGCTTTCCGTTCGTCCAGGCGGCCCTCCTCGACTTCACCGAGCCCGAAATCGTCGATTTTGTCGCGGGCAGGGAAGCGGATTGGAACACTATCTGGGAGAGACGTTCGGGGCGGCTGCGGAAGCCGGCCGGCGTCTTTTCGAAAACCTTCAAGCTCGGTGTTCCCCGCCACGAGCTGTTCCCCTTTCGGCGTTATTCCATGCCCACGGCCCGCTATCATCCTCTAACGGTGGTCACCACCTCGTTGGGCTGCCCGTACAAGTGCCGCTTTTGCACGGCCGGCGCGTATGGATTGAAATACCGCGACCTCGATGACGCCATGGCCGAGTTTCACCACGTCAGGGAACTGGGAATCCGGGAGTTGTGGTTCGTCGACCCGACGCTGACTGTGAACCGCGTGTTCCTCGGGGAGTTGCTCCGGCGGATGATCGACGAGGAGTTCGGTTTCAGCTTCGCCTGCAACGCCGACATCAACTCGATGGACGAGGAAAAAATCAGGTTGCTCAAGGCGGCCGGCTGCCACACGGTGAACATCGGGCTCGAGAGCGGCGACGACGGGATTCTTAAACGCTACCGGAAAACCCTGGATACGGGGAAAAGCCGGACCATCGTCAAGCTCTTCAAACGACACGGCATCCGGACCCTCGGCTACTTCATCGTCGGGTTGCCCGGGGAAGGCCGGCCGGAGATTCGCCGGACCATCGATTTCGCCAAGAGCCTCGATATCGATTTTGCTTCCTTCGCCATCGCCACGCCCGATATCGGGACCGACCTGCGCCGGGAAGCCCTGGAGAAAGGGTGGATGCGGGGGGAAGTCGACACCTTCGACAGCACCTTGAACCCGGTGATGGAGTCCGGCGACCTGCCCCTGGCCGAGATCGTCAGGCTGCGCAACCGGGCCGAGATCGAGTTCTACGTGCGGCCCTCGTACATTTTGAAAAAACTCTTTTCCCTCCAGTCCCGGCGTGATTTCGCGATTCTCGCTGGGAACGGTTTCCATCTGTTACGCAAGATGTTCAAGCGAAATTAGAAGAAAATTCCCCGTGGGAGGGATACGGTTTCCGTCCGGCACGGCCGCCGGCGAATATGGGCTTCCGGGCTAATCCCGACTCAGGGCCGACGCGAGCCCAGGGGCACCTCTTTCATCAGGACGTAATTGTCGCCGCGCAACTCCGCGTAGTAGAGCCCGGAAGGGACCTTCCGGGCGGAATCGTCCGTTCCGTCCCAGGCCACGTCGTAAAATCCGGGAAGCTTGGCCGCGCGGACAAGGGTCCGGACGTTCCGGCCGTTTTGATCGAAGACGGTCAGGGTGATGTTATTGGTCCAGGGGGTGAAATAGGCAAGCCTGATCCCGCCGTCCCGGCCGGAAAGAAGGGACAGTTCCATCTGATCCTGGTTGACCCCCCGGGGAAAAGCGGCGGTGACCGCTTCGGTTTCGCCGGCCTGGCGGATGCGAAAAGCGAAGCCTACCTGGGATTTAAACGTGTGGTCCCGACCGGTGTACCACAGCCGGTCGACGAGGAGCTTCTGCGGATCCGGCGTTTCCCGGGCGGGAAATACCCGGACCCGGTAGATCTGCCAATTGTCCCAGACGCCTCCCGCCGTGGCCGTCAGGAGAACTGGGTTGGCCGGGTCACGGACCCAGTTGATCCCGTCGACGGAGGTCGCGTGTCCGACCCAGGAAATGCCCAGTCTCTGTCTCCAGCCGCGATAGTTCATGTTGTAGATCTTCCCGTCGTGGTAAACGTCGGGAGTGTCCACGCTGTATCCGTCCCAGGGCAGGGGGTCGCCCGCGGCCGGCGAGATGACCGGATTTCCGGCATATTTCGTCCAATGAATGCCGTCCGTCGATTCAGCGTACCCGATGTGGGAGACGTCCGATCCGAGCTTAAGGCCGCCGTACCACATTTTGTAGACGTTGCCCATCTTCAAGAGGGTCTGGCCCTCGAGCACGGTGCCCTCCCAGGGTTCGGTCACCGTCATGACGGGATTGCCGACGTACTTGGTCCAGTGGGCCCCGTCGGGCGAGGCGGCGTAACCGATCCCGAAGACCCCGGCTTCGTTCCCGCCCACGTACCACATTTCAAAGATATTCCGTGCCTCGTCAAAAAGGATATGCTGACAGATCAGGATGGAGTCGTCCCAAGACCCGGCCGGACCGAGCCTCAGGACGGGATTTTCAGGATGGCGGGTCCAATTGACGCCGTCGGGCGAGGTCGCGAGGCCGATCTGGCAGTTGAGGCCGCGCGGAGTGCCGACGTACCACAGCCAATACTTGTTGTCGTAAAAGCCGACGGTTTGGCAATCGGCGCTGATGGCTTCCCACGATCCCGGTTCACCCGGACCGAACACCGGATTGTCGTAATACTTGATCCAGGGGGCCGCCTCCGGGATCGATTGGAGGGCGGGAACCCGGGCCCGTTGTTTGGCCAACTCGGCCTGGACCTTGGCGAATTGTTCCCGGGCCTGCTTGATGGGCAGAAAACGAAAGGACATCAGGCCGCCGCAGGAAAATAGATCGGGCCCGGCCGTCCACAGGGCCAGCCCCAGGCCGATCCCGGCGATCGTTATCATTTTATTTCGATGGCGCATTTTCATTTTCTCCTGAATTCGACCCACAGGCCGCAGAGGCATCCTTTGTCGGGTGCGATCCTGAATTCGAGAATTCCCGCTTCCCTCAGGATCCGTCCCATGTCCTCGTAGCTGACTTCGAGTTCCGCCGGGGGGCCGATTTTCCGGGCGTCCATGATGTCGCGGATCCGGATCCGTTCCTCGTCGGGCATCAGGCTCCCCAGGCCGCCTCCAACGAAGGCGACCCCGCCGGGTTTGAGAATGCGGCGGATTTCCCGGAAGGCCGCGACCTTGTCCTTCCAGAAGGGATACGAACCGCGGCTGACGACGAGGTCGGCGAAACCGTCGGCGAACGGCATTTTCTGAACGTTGCCTTCGACGGCTTCGACCCGCCCGTCGAGCCCGGCCTTGGCGACGTTCCGGCGGACGATCCTGACCGCTTCGGGGTCGAGGTCAAGGGCGTACACCTTGAGGTCGGTGATCCTGGCCAGCTCGATCGCCCAGTACCCGGGCCCGGACCCCGCGTCGACGGCCGTGCCCCGGGTGATTTTATAGTCTTCGGAAACCTGTTTGGCCAGATAGGGATAGATCGGGGCGAAGACCTCCCGGGCGATTTGATCGAATTCTTCCGCGGTGTAGTCGGTACCGGTATCCCGGGCCGACGGACCGGCGTTGCGGCAGGCCCCGGCCGCCAGGATCAATCCCGCGATGACGGTAAAAAGGACCCCGCGGCGACGGACCGGCGCAAATCGAAGACGGCTCATTTCGCCTCCTCAACGGGCTCAAACAACCTTATTATAAGCCCGGCCGGGCGATAAATCAATAAATACTATCGAAAACATAGGAAATATCCGCCGCTTAGAAGGCGAGGGCCAATCCTCCCCCGTATTCCCATCCGCCCAGGTCGATGGTCCGCTCTCCGGCCGAGGCCTTGATCATCGTGCATTTGATTTTGGCGAACGGAAGAATCGGGATGCTTTTTCCGAATTGGAGGTAAATTCCTCCCGTCGCGTGCCAGCCCTTGGCGTAATTCACGACGGTCCCGATGGGGTTGTTTTCAAAATAAATGTAGTAATCGAGCCCGAGACCGACGAACGGGTTCACGAACGCCACCGGGTAGGAGCCCCGGATTCCCAGCGAGATCGGGAGAAGAACGAAAGAGGTCTTTTCCTGGCTGTGGGACAGAAGGCCGTTTTTCGACATCATTTTGACGTCGAGGTAGAAATCCAAATGCGAGACCAGGTTGGCCGTAAATCCCAGGCCCTGGATCGACGAGCCCGGTTGATAGATCGTTTTGAACAGCGGCTCGGCGATATCGTACCGCCCGGTGGAGAATTCCAGGGTGCCCTGCCACGGCGAGTCGGTTCCGGCGGCGGCCGGCCCGGGGCCGAAGGCGAGGGTCAGAACAACCGCCAGGGCCGTCGTCCATCCGTTTGTCCGGCGGTCCCGCGTTTCGCCGAGAGACATGCCTCCCTCCTTTGCGCCCGTGCGCGTCAGAAGCTGTATTGAATTCCCAGGACGGGCTGGAAATGGAGGAGATTAATCCGCTGGCCCCGGGCGGTGTTCTTGGGATTCGCGTAGATCATCCTGAAATCCAGCACCGCGCTCAAGCGTTGAGTCAGCCGGTATTCAAGGCTCAAAAGAGCGCCGAAAAGGAATTCCGAGAATTCCTCTTCGATGTAGGTGAGGTTCGAGATGGTGACGTCGGCCGCCGTAAAAGGGGATTTTTCGGCAAAACTGAAATCGTCCAGGGTTCTCATTTTCCCCATGGTCAGGCCGATCATCGGGCCGCCCGAGAGGACGATTTTTTACGTTTCGAGGAGGGAAAACAGGGAAAAGGCCGAAAAGCTCCAGGCCGGATATTTGACGTCGACCGCGCTGAACGTAACGGTCCGGAAGGCGTCCATGAGGAACGGATGCGGGAGGGCCGCGGTGAAAGCCCCCGTCTCCTTGATCGACCAGGACGTCACCGCGAGGCCGATTTTAACCGGGCCGTAGTATTTGCCGAATTGAATTTCAAAGGAGGAGCGGTTTTTAAAGGAGTAGGCTTCATCCAACGAACCGGTTTCTCCGTAAAGATCGAATTCCCTCCGGACGGTCGTATCCGCGGTTAAAAACATGGATAATCCCCCCCGGGCCGAGACGAAGGTGCCGGACCGGCCGGGGATCCGCGGTTCCGTCCGGGTCTCCACGGGAGGCGCCGTTATCCCGGCGGGCTTCACTTCTTCCTCACGAACGGGCGCTTCGAGCGGAGGCGTCTCTCCTTCATACCAGAACGAGATCTTCACCCCTTCGGCGTTCTGGACGAGGTTGTAGGCGGGAACGTTCTGGCTGAGGTCGAAGACGACCCGGGCCGTTTCCGGCGTGTATTGACCGGTGCGGACATCGAGAATTCCAATGTCGTCGATTTGCGTATAGGGTTGAACCTGGATTTGAGACATCGGAGTCAAATCCACGACCAGGCGGGGCGGCGCGGGCAGGAAGGACGCCTCGACGGCGTATGTCCCCTCGATTTTGAGTTGAACCGTGAGGCGTCGGCCGTCTTTCTGAAGGACCATTTCCTTCAGGGAGGCCGGGGCCTGGCCTTTCAGACCCGAGGCGGCCGCCAATATCATCAGGACAAGGCAAAAAGTTCGGACGATTCGATCACGAGTAAAATTCACATCTTCCTCCATAATCAGTAATTGCTTACGATATTGGAACAGGGGCCTTCGAGGTCGTTCGTTCCGAGCATCGCGACGACATAATCATACTCACCCGTTTCCGTAGCGGTGCCGTCGAAAAACGCGCAAAGATCCGAAACAAAACCTTTCAACTTGAACTTCCCGGCGTCTTCTCCCCGATTTTTCCGATAGACACGGTATCCTTTGATCACCGCGGAGTCGGCCTTCGGGTTCGCCTGCCAATGCAGGATGATCCCGCCCAACCGGGAGGCCGGAAGACTACCATATTCGTCGACCTTATGCAAACGAGGAGAGGGCGTCCCCCTGATTATGGGCAGCGTTTTTTCGCTGAGGCCCAGGTTGGTCGGCGGAAAGGGCAGGGCCCGGATGTCCGTTTCCCAGGTATCGGCCAGAAGCTGATACCCGGCGAGGCTGGGATGCTTGTGGTCATCCTGAAGAAGGCTCAGGAGCCCCCCCGGATAAGCGTAAAAAGCGGCTTCCATGTCCACGAGGGGGATCTTCAAATCAACGGCGGTTTGGCGGATTCCGCTTTCCAGGGCGTTGTGGCGGGCGACTATTGCGGGGTCATTCCAGACTAGATCCCTCCGGGGGATTACGGTGGCCAGGAGCGGATACGCGCCGGCGTTCAGGCAGCGGACGCAGATTTCCTTAAGGTTGAAGATCGCAATGTCGATTGCGTACTTTTTCCTCTTGACGTCGTTGGTTCCTTCCATAACGAGAACCCAGCGGCCGGCCCGGGTCGAAAGAACCGAATCGATCCGGGCGAGCCCCCCCTCGGTATATTCGCCGGATTCGCCGGCGTTGACGACGGTCGTCGGCCCGAACGCGGCGTCGAGCGCGGCGTCCAGGCGCGGCGGGTAACCGACCGTGGGGTCCGCTAGATGGTCCCATTCGCCGTAGGTGATGCTGTCGCCGAAGCCGATGTACACGGCTTCGTCCAGCCCCGGGTTGTAGATGACGGTCGGGGCGGGGGGGGCGGCCCTGTCCGGAACGACCGCGGAGATTTCTTCCGCCCGGGTCGCGGCCTGGAGGGCGGCCAGCGGGAGGAGTTCCGCCCGCGTTATCCCGCGCTCTTCCATTAGAAAGACCGGCCCGGAATCCATTCCGACAACGACGAAGTCCGGTGAATCGGCCTTCCCCGGGAGCGAAACCGGCGAAGCCGTCCGGCCGGGGAGCAAAACCGAGACGCAAATTCGGGTCTCTTCGATTCCCGAGCGGACCCAGGCGACTGCCGTTCCGGCGGCGCCGAGGTCGATGAGCCGGGGATGATTATCGGAGGCGGCGTGATTTGTTAGCGGCCGGGGCGCCGTCCAGGTTCCGCCCGAGTTTTCGGTCGTGAATATCTCGTAGTCCCTTCCGTCATAAGCCGACCAGACCGCGCGGAGAACGCCGTCCCGGCCGAGAACGGCGTCCGGCAGCAGGACGGGACGATCGCCGTTAACGGCAATCCGGACGGCCTTCGAAAAGAAACGTCCGTCGAAGCGTCGGGCGGCGAGGACATATTCGTTTCGTTCCCGCCCGGCCCAGAGAACCCAGAGCCCGCCCCGGCCGTCGGAGAGGATCTTCGGGGGGGACAGGGCGGCCGTTCCGTCCGGCGTGACCCGCCATCTCCGGCCCTCGGTTATGTCTTGAACCCAGATTTCTTCAATCGAACCGGACTGCCGGCGCCAGGTGATCCAGGGGTGTTCGGGCCGGAGGAAACAAAGGTCGGCCAGCCCGTTCCATCCCGACAGGCCGCCGACCGGGAGGGATTCGGCAAACGCCCGGTTTTCCAGGCGCCCGACCCGGATCATCCCTCCTTCGGCGGTAAAAATCTCCCCCACGAGCCATGGCGGGAGTCCGGGGGCGTCGGAAAATACGGCCAGGGAGTGGATGTCGTCATCAACCTCGAGAGGCGTCGCGTCGATCCGGTCCGGGATTTGGGGCTGAAGGCTCAGGAGAGCCCAACTCCCGTCTCCGGACTGTCGGATCATCCGGAAAAGGCCGTTTTCCGCCCGGGACGAATCCGGCAAAGCCCGTCCGGAAGCGATCGTCCGAACGGGGATCGACAAAACAAGGCCCACGGCCAGGAAAAGCCATGCCCGGAGAAGCGCCCGCCGCATTTGATTCACAAAAAGCATTATACATAGTAAAACCATCGGTTGACAAGACCGGGTTTCTCTGACAAAATACCCTCCTATGCAATTCGAGGAGTGTTCAGAATGAAGAAGACCCTATTCGGCGCCGGCGCGGTTCTCCTGCTGGCGACGTTTCAATTCGGCCAAATCCTGGCAAACGCCAAAATACTCGACGATTTGACGGGCCGGGTCCGCTGGTCTCAATGCGCGTTCGACCCCTCCGGCGTCCTCTGGGTCGTCTACGAAGAGGATACGAACGGCCCGGGCCACCCGGTCTGGGTCGTTTCCTACGATGGAACCACGGTTTCGACGCCCTTCAACGTCACGGATTCCATGAGCATCCGGGGGTTGCGCCCCGGGATCGGAAGTGGAATCAAGGGGTTGGTCGCCGTGGTCTGGGGCGTCGATGAGCCCTTTTCCCAGGTCTGGTTGAGGGTCTGGGACCCCGGGACGAAGGCCTGGCGGGCAAAGGAACAGGTCTCGCAGGGAGACGGCTACGATGAGCCCACCGTGGCCGTCGACAAGGACAACAATATTCATGTGGCCTGGTTCGACGGAGCCAGAAGCTATGTCAACTCATTTATCAGCGGAGCATGGACCGGAGTCCAATATTTGGGTCCCGGGAAGGATCATACGGTCGCCGTCGGGCCGAACCGCAAGGCCTGGGCCGTCTGGCGGGAAAAAGGGGCCGGGGGCAATTACAAGAAATTTTACTCGACCCGGACGCCCACGACCGATTGGACCCCGAAAGAACCTGTCAATGAGGGCGGCAACAGCTCCGCCCACCCGGTGGTCACCGTGGGCCCCGACAACGTCGCCATCGTCGCTTACGGAAACCTCGACGAAGCCGAAGGCGCGGGCGCGGAGATGCGGATCATAAAGATCGAAGAAGGCGCCGACCGGGAAGTCGTCTGGCTGAAAAGCGGCTCCCATTATCCGCGGCTCGTCGTCGATAAAGACCTCAACTACCACATGGTCTGCCAGATCGGCCCGGGTGACGGGGGCTCCGGACTCCGATACGCGAACAAGGTCGGCGGGCAGTGGAGCGCGCCGCAGGTCATCCAGTCAGGGATGAACAAGGTCGTCGGACTCTCGACCGAACCGTCCGGCAACGTCGCCGCCTGTCAATCGGCCTGGACGCCCGACGGCGGCTCGGAAGTCTGGTGTTATTCAATCAAGCCGATTAAGCCCGCTCCGCTCCCGGTCGCCGCGTTCACGTTCACTCCGGCGACGGGCTATCCCCCGTTGCCGGTGACTTTCACGGCGACAAAGGTCTTGAATGTCGACGGCACGGAAGTCGATTACGACTGGAGCTTCGGCGACGGAGGGTCGGGCTCCGCCCGGATCACCAGCCACACGTATCTCACGGCGGGAACGTACGCCGTGACCCTGACGATTACCGACAACATCAGCCGAACGGACACGGAGACGAAGTCGATCATCGTCAAAAAAACCAATCCGCTCGTACCCGTCAACCTTTCGGCGACGATCACCCTGGGCCAGTTCTGGCAAAACCAGAACATGACGATCAACCTGTTCTGGGAGGCCAATCCGGCCAACGTTCCGGAACACATCCAGGCCTACGCGGTCTACATGAAGGAAGGCGACGGCGACTATATCCGCCTCCTCACCCTTTCCACGTCGACGTTCTCGGTTTCCTTCAATTTCACCGACCTTACGAAAAAACGCACCTTCGCGATCAGTTCGCTAGGATATGGGGGGACGGAAAGCCCCTGGGGTTATTTCCAATAACAAGGATGATGCCGAGGCGCAAACTTGCGGTCATCGGCCTGATCGCGACGTTCGCGGTCTTTATCCCCGCGGCTTTCGCCGGCGACAATATTTCCCATTCCCCGGGGTGGGAGTCCACGGCTCCCCGCGCCGCGTTTGACTCCCAGGGAAACGTCTATGTCGTCTGGGCCGAATTTTACAGCGTCGGCGGCGGCGATCTGTTTTTTTCCAAGTTCACGAAAAGCACGCAGA
>CAYSGA010000057.1:0-9424 GCA_964430165.1 uncultured Eubacteriales bacterium | reverse complement strand
CGGCGTCGAGATGATTTCTGGACCGGGCTGCCCCGTCTGCATCACCCCGGACGGATTCCACGACGCCGCCATCCGCCTGGTGACCGAACGGGAAAACTTAGTCCTGGCGACGTTCGGGGACATGACCCGGGTCCCCACCCGCGTCGGATCCCTTCAAACCGCCGTCCCGGCCCCGGGCTCGACGGTTAAAGTCGTCTATTCACCCGAAGACGCCCGCGGGCTGGCTCGCGAAAATCCGGGCAAGGAAGTTGTATTTTTCGGGGCGGGATTCGAAACGACGATCCCCGCGGTGGCCCTGACCGCCGGACGGGCCCTGACGGAGGGAACGGCGAACTTCGCGGTCTTGACGGCTTTCTGGATCATCCCTCCTCCTCTGCGGGCGATCCTGTCCTCCGGGGAAATCCGGATTTCCGGCTTTCTCTACCCGGGACACGTCAGCGTCGTTATCGGCCTGAAACCCTATGCCTTCGTCGCCCGCGAGTTCGGCCTGCCCGGGGCGGTCACCGGTTTTGAACCGGGCGACATCCTTCTCGGCGTCCGGGCCGTCCTGGAACAAATCCGGCACAAATGTCCGCGGGTCGTCAATGCCTATCCCCGCGTCGTCCGGTCGGAGGGAAACCCGGCCGCCCGGGCGGTGATGGACAAATTTCTCGAACCCTATGACGCCCTTTGGCGGGGATTGGGGCGAATCCCTCAAAGCGGGCTTCGTTTCAAACCCGGGTACGCCGCCGTCGACGCCGCGTCCAAATACCGCCTGCATCCAACCGAAGACGCGGACGATTCTCCGGGATGCCGATGCGGGGAGGTCCTGCGCGGAGTTCTCGCCCCGCCCCAATGCCGGTTGTTCGGCCGGGCCTGCACACCCGAAACGCCCCGCGGGCCTTGTATGGTGTCTTTCGAGGGCGCTTGCTTCGTTCACCACAAATACCGGCGGCCGTCCCCGGCGAACCGGAGGAAAAAGTAACCGCATGGAAAAAATCAGCCTCGAACTTGGCGGCGGCGGAAAAACGATGCGCGATTTTCTCGCCCGGACGATTCTCCCGACGTTTCGTAACGCCCGCCTGTCCCCCCTTCCGGACGCCGCTCCCCTGCCCGGAAAAATAGCCTTCACGACCGATAGTTATGTCGTCGACCCGATCTTCTTTCCCGGCGGAGACATCGGGACGCTGGCCGTCAACGGCACGGTTAACGACCTCGTCGTCTCCGGGGCGAAGCCTCGATTCATTTCCTTGGCCTTGATTCTGGAAGAGGGCCTGGAGACGTCCGCTTTGGAGCGGATTCTCCGTTCCATCCGGAAAACGGCCGACGCCGCCGGCGTGGAAGTCGTCACCGGAGACACCAAGGTCGTCCGCCGCGGCCAGGGCGACAAAATCTACATCAACACGTCCGGGATCGGCCGAATTATCGCCCGCCCCCGGCCCCGGGCCGTCCGGCCGGGCGACCGGATCATCCTCACCGGAACGCTCGGGGAACACAGTCTGGCCGTCTTGGCCGCCCGGGGCGAGTTTGGCTTCCGAAACCCGGTGAAAAGCGACTGCGCCCCGCTGACGTTCCTCCTGCCGCTTTGGGCCCGGGGAGTCCGCTGGATGCGCGACGTCACCCGCGGCGGGTTGGCCACCATCCTTTCGGAGCTGGCCGAACAGGCGCCCTGCCCGCTTCTGATCGAGGAAAAAACCGTTCCGTTATCGACGGCCGCGAAATCGGCGGCCGGGCTGCTCGGGATCGACCCGCTGTACCTGGCCTGCGAGGGCCGGGCGGTCATGGTCGTTCCTGAAGACAGGGCGGCCGGGATCCTGTCGTTTCTCCGCAGACATCGGCAGGGCCGCAAGGCCGCGATCATCGGCCGCGCGGAAACAAACGTCGGCCGGCCCGGGGAACTCCTTCTCCGGACGGAAAGCGGCGGGTTGCGGCTGCTCGAGCCATTGACCTCCGAACTTCTTCCCCGGATATGCTGAACAGGGTGAGGGTGAACTTCCAGCGGCGTCTGTTTCTCCCCGGCGCGGTCTTCGCCCTGTTGTCGGCCATTCCGGGTGCGGCCGCGCCGACGGCCACGACGACGACCTTCCGCTCGAGCGTTCCCGAAATCCATTCCCTCTGGCATCTTATCCGGGCGACGCTCAGCGCAAATCGGATGACGTTTGCCGGGAAATCGGGTCCGGTGACGGCTTTTTCCGCCGGAAGTCTTTACCCTCAACTCTGGATCCGCGACACGGCCACGATCATTCCCGCGGCCAAGTATTATTATCCCGAGGCCGATATCGTCTCCGGACTGGAAGAGCTCCTCTTTTTCCAGAACGCCGACGGCGGCCTGGCCGATTGGATCGACGGCCGCGGGCGGTCGGACAAAAACACGACGGAAACCGACCAGGAAGCATCCGCGATCCTGGCCGCCGCCCGGGCGGTCGAGATTATCGATCCCGGCTGGTTGGACAAAAAGATCAACGGCCGGACCGTCCTCGACCGGCTCGACCGGGCTCTTGCGTTCGTTCTCGAACAGCGGTTCGATCCCGGCCGCGGGCTGGTCAAGGGAGCGCATACCGCCGACTGGGGAGACGTCGGCCTGGAAGACGCCGATCAAACAGCGGTCTATGTCGACCGCGACACCCACTGGACGTGCGACATCTACGACCAAAGCATGTTCTATGCGGCGGCCCGGGCGCTGGCCGGTTTTCTCAGAAACGCGGGCCGGACTGAGCGGGCGGATTTCTGGACGCTGCGGGCCGAGGCCATCCGAACGGCCGCCAATCGTCTTCTCTGGCAGGAGAACCGCGGTTTTTACCGCGTTCACATTCACCTCGATTCGCTCGTTCATCCCTTCGACGAGGATGACATGTTCGCCCTGGGCGGAAACACAGAGGCGGTCGTTTCGGGCCTGGCCGGTCCGGAGAAAGCCGGGCGCATCATCCGGGCCGCTCTTTCGCGCCAGGCCGCGTTCCGGATGCCGACGATCGGGGCGACTCTTCTTCCGCCGTACCCCAAGGGCACATTCAAGCATCCCATGGTCGACGACCCGTTCGAGTACCAGAACGGCGGGCTTTGGGACTGGTTCGCCGGAAAACTGATCCGGGCGATGTTCGACCGCGGATTTTCGACGACCGCCCGGACGAAGCTTTTGGAAATCGCCCGAAAGAACATCGCCGGAGGCGGCCTCCATGAATGGGACGCGCCGGACGGGAGCGGCCGCGGCAGCGCTGTTTTCGCGGGCAGCGCGGGAAGCCTGGCCTCGGCCGTGGCCGAAGGGTATTTCGGCGTCCGGTTGACCGGGGACGGCTGCAACCTGGAGCCGCGATTGGCCGAAGATGGGGCCAAGGTCTTTTTCCGTCTTCCGGCCGCCGCCGTCTCGGCCGCCTACGATTACAGCTGGGACCCCGGTCGAAACCGGGTCACGTTCCGTTACGAAAGCACGGTTTCCCGGCCCGGCCGGATCCGCCTGCTCCTTCCCCGAGCGTTGTCCGCCGCGGAGCTCGACGTCCGCCGGGACGGCCGGCCCGTGCCGTTCACCGTCGAACGCCTCGAGGAAGACTCTCTCCTGACGATGGAAACCGACTTCGCCCCCCACATCCTTGTCATCCGGGCGAAAAATTCCCCCCAAGGACAATCTCGGCCATGACGGTCACCATCCGCATTTTGTCGGCCTCCGAACATTGCCTGTCGCGGTCGGACATCGACCCAGACGCGCTGAAGATCCTCGGCCGTCTCCACAAAATGGGATTCATCGCCTACCTCTGCGGCGGGGCGGTCCGGGACCTGCTTCTGGGACGGAAACCCAAGGATTTCGACATCGTCACGGACGCCCGCCCGGGCCAGATCAAAAAACGGTTCGCCAACGTCTTCATCATCGGGCGGCGTTTCCGGCTGGCCCACGTCCATTTCCCGGGAGGAAAAATCATCGAGGCCGCCACATTCCGGCGCGATCTTTCGGCGGAGGAGCAAACGGCCCCTCCGGAAAAGATTCCGCCCGAGCTTCTCTACGGAACCCCGCGGGACGATGCGTTCCGGCGGGACGTGGCGATCAACGCCCTCTACTATGACGCCCGGACGGGCGAAATCATCGATTACGCCGGCGGCCTCGAGGACCTGGCCCTCAAGCGCATCCGGGTCATCGGAGATCCGGGCGCGCGGTTTGCCGAAGACGCGGTCCGCATCTGGAGGGTCGTCCGCTACGCCGCCCGGCTCGGGTTCGAGATCGAGGAGGAAACGGCCCGGGCGATTCCCTCGTTCGCCCCCCTGCTGGGGAAATGCGCCGGGGCTCGGCTCTACGAGGAGCTCAACAAGGAGCTCGTCGAAAAAACCCGGCCGGTCGTGGACGCCCTCCGCGCCCACGGACTTCTGCGCCACATCATCGGCGGCTTCGGCGAGGATTACGAAAACGACGACGAGCTCTACGGTCGTCTGCGCGGCCTGCTCGACGGCAAAGACCGGCTGCAGAAGGAAGGCTTCGAATGGACCCGGGAGGAGACCTACGCCCTGTTCTTTTGGCCGTGGGCGGAATCCTTCGTCGCCGGCAAGGACGGCGACATCCGCGCGGTCCTGGAAAAAGCATTCGAAAGCGCCGGGGCGCAGGCCGTTTTTCCCCGGAAAGTCAGGACGGACGTCATCCATATTTTGACCCTGATCTCCCAAATCGCCCAGGTCTTGCGGACCGGCCGGTCGCGTTGGTCTCTCCGCCGACAGGCGCTCTTCACGTCCGCCTTCCGCGTCTTCCAACTGATCGAAAACGGCCGCCCGCCGGAGCCGGGAGACCTTCCGGAGGATTTGTTCGGCCGGGCGCACCGCTCGGAGGAACACCCGCAAAAACCGGAAGGGAAACGGCGTCCACGGCACCGCCGCGGCCCGCGGCGGCCCCTTCAAGGTTGACCCGGCCGTCAGGCTTTGACGACGTTCTTCCGCGGTTTCTTAACCGCGTTTCTTGTATCCACCACGAGCCGGGCGTTTTTCACGATGAAGTCGTAGTCGTAACACGTGTGGTCGGTGGCGATGATCACGGCGTCGGCCTTGCGGAGCCGGGCCGCGGTCAGGGGGACAGATTTCAGCTTCAGGCCGGGGTATTCCCTGTGGCCTTCTGAGACCGGGACGTACGGGTCGTTGTATTCGACCTTGACGCCCTTAACTTGGAGGAGACTGATGATCTTGAGGGACGGCGATTCCCGCTGGTCGTCGATGTTTTTCTTGTAGGCGATACCCAGGACGAGGATTTCGGCGCCCTTGAACGACTTCCCTTTTTCGGCCAAAGCTTCCAGCGTCTTGGTGACGACGTAATAGGGCATCTTCGTGTTGATTTCGCCGGCCAGCTCGATGAATTTCGTCTGGTAATCGACTTCGCGGGCCTTCCAGGTCAGGTAGAACGGGTCGATCGGGATGCAGTGCCCGCCCAGGCCAGGCCCGGGATAAAACGGCATGAACCCGAACGGCTTGGACGAGGCCGCCCGGATCACCTCCCAGACATCGATGTCCAGCCGTTCGAAGATCAGCTTCAATTCGTTGACCAGGGCGATGTTGACGGAGCGGAAGATGTTTTCCAGAAGTTTGGCCGATTCGGCCACCCGGGTGGAGGAAACGGGGACGGTTTTGGCCACGACCTGGGAATAAAGAGCGTCGGCCAACGCTAGGCAATTAGCCGTCAGCCCGCCGACCACTTTCGGCGTGTTTTCGGCCGAATAAACCGGATCCCCGGGATTTTCCCGCTCGGGAGAAAAGGCCAGGAAGAAATCCTTTCCGCCTTTCAAGCCGCCCCGTTCCAGGATCGGGAGCATCTCCTCGTCCGTCGTTCCGGGGTACGTCGTGCTTTCGAGGATGACGAGCTGGCCCTTCCGGAGATGGGCGGCGATCGTCTCCGTCGTGTTCAAGACGAAGGACAGGTCGGGGTTGCGATGGGCGTCCAGCGGGGTGGGAACGCAGATCAGCAAGGCGTCCATCTCCGCCAGGCGGGCGAAGTCGGTCGTCGCGGTAAAACGCCGGGTCGACAGGAAACGCCGCAATTCGGTCGTCGTCACGTGCTTGATGTAGCTTTGGCCTTTGTTCAAAAGGTCGACTTTCTTCCGGTCGACGTCGAAACCGGTCACGGCAAACCCTTTCTTCAAGAAGGCCTTGACGAGCGGAAGCCCGACGTAACCGAGGCCCACGACCCCGACCGTGGCCTCCTTGGCCCGGATTTTCTTCAACAACGATCGACTCAGCGGATTCATTTGGATTCCATCCTTTCCTGATGCCAGGCGATCGTGAGTTTCATCCCCTCGTCGAAGCCGACCGCCGGCCGGTACCCGAGCCCGCGTTCGGCGGCGGAGATGTCGGCGAACGAATGTCTGATGTCTCCCGGCCGCGGATCCGTATAAACCGGAGGTACGGATTTGCCCAGGAGGCCGTTGATTTTGGCAATCAGCGCGTTCACCGTGATCCGGTCGGCGCAGGCGATGTTGAAGATGCTCCCCGCCGCCCCGGCCGCCGTGCAGGCCAGAAGGTTGGCCTCGACCACGTTGGCGGCGTACGTGAAATCCCGCGACTGTTCTCCGTCCCCGAAAACCGTCGGTCCTTCGCCCCGGAGAATCCGGGTAATGAACAGCGGGACGGCCGCGGCGTATTGCGAGGCGGGGTCCTGGCGCGGCCCGAACACGTTGAAGTACCGGAGCGAAACGGTTTCGAGGCCGTAGGTCCGGCTGAAAACCTGAAGGTATTTTTCTCCCGCCCATTTGCTCGCGGCATAGGGCGAAAGCGGTTTTCCCTCCACGCCCTCGCGCTTGGGGAGCCCGGGCTCGTCGCCATAGACTGAGGACGAGGAGGCGAACACGAGGCGCTTGACTTTGGCCTGGACCGCCGCCCAGAGAATATTCAGCGTCCCACGGACGTTGATTTCATCGGTCGTGAACGGGTCGGCCACCGACCGGGGCACCGAGGGAAGGGCGGCTTGATGAAGGACGAAGTCGATGCCGTCGGCCGCCCTCCGGCAGGCGTCCGGGTCGCGAAGGTCGCCCTCGACAAGTTCGATCCGGCCAAGGAAGGGAGCCAGGTTTTCGCGCTTGCCGGTGAGAAAATTATCCAGGACGCAGACGCGTTGACCCCGGGCTAAAAGCGACTCGACCAGATGCGAGCCGATGAAACCGGCGCCGCCGGTCACGAGATAACGGCTCATGTCCCCCTCCCGTTTCGCGCCGGTCCCGCGACCGGTCAGCTCACGAAGCCCGAGTCCTTCAGTTTCTGAATGACCTTCCGGACGCTTTCTTCAGGCGTTTCGATGCCGCATTCCAGGATCATTTCCGGTTTTTCCGGAATTTCGTACGGGTCGGAGATCCCGGTGAATTCCTTGATCTGACCGGCCATGGCCTTCTTGTACATGCCCTTGATGTCCCGCTGGATGCAGACCTCCAGGGGCGTGTTGACGTAGATTTCCATGAACGAGGCGATTTCCTTGCGGGCGTGCTCCCGCATGGCTTTGTAGGGCGAGATGAACGAGGTCAGGACGATGACGCCGTTGCGGGTCAGAAGCTTGGCCACGAAGGTGACCCGGCGGATGTTTTCATCCCGGTCCTCCTTGGAGAAGCCGAGGTCGCGGGTGAGGTCCTGCCGGACGATGTCGCCGTCGAGACGCTCGGCCCGGTAACCGCCGTTCTGCAGGATTTCGGCGACACGGTCGGCCACGGCCGATTTCCCCGAGCAGGGCAGGCCGGTGAACCAGAGCGTCACGCCTTTCGCCTGATGATGATCGCACATGATGAACACAACTCCTTATAAGAATCAGCGAAGGGACTTGCCCTTCATATCCGCCGGGACCGGAAGGCCGATGGCCTTGAGGACGGTCGGAGCGACGTCGGTGATGTCGATGTCCTTGCGGACCGAAACCTTCTTCTTCGGGTCGTAGAAGATGTACATGCCGTGCTGGGCGTGGACGGCGTCGTCCGGACCCGTGTCGTTTTCTTCCAGGTACATCGTCCCCCAACCCAGGGTTCCGGCCGACCTCCAGTAGAGGTCGTCGAAATAGACCATGAGGTCGGGATAGTCGCCCCGGGCGTCGTCATAGTACTCGTTGGGTTTGATCACCTGGGTCGCCCATTTCTCTCCGTTGGGCCCGCGGATGCCCCGCAGGCGCTCGGCCAGGGCCTCCCGTTCCCGTTCATAATCGGCCGGCTTGATGATCCCCTGGGGTTCGCGGCCCTCGACGTTGAGGAAGATGCGGGCGTAATACCCGCCCCAGCCCCAGGCCTTGGTCCGGGCCCAGCCGATCGGGGTTTTTTCGATGCTCGCTCCGCGCGCCGGAACGCCGCCGAGCACCAAATCGCCTTGGGCGATCAGCCACTCGTTGACGCAGAAGGCGCCTTTCATCCGTTTGGCCCCATGGTCGGAAACGGCCAGAACGACGGTGTCGTCGCCGGCCTCCTTCAGCAAGGCCCCGATCTTGCCGTCGACGAACTTGTAATAATCCACGATGACCGATTCGAACTCGTTGCCCGGTCGGTAGAGGTGATGGGTTTTGTCGTGGAATTTCCAGAAGGCGTGCTGGACACGGTCAACCCCGATTTCCACGAACATGAAGAGATTCCAGGGCTTGGTCCGCATGAGGTAGTGAAGCACCTCAAACCGTTTTTCGGTCATCCGGTAAATTTCCCGGAGGATTTCAGCCCGGTTTTCGATCCGGAACGGAACGTCGAACATGTACGGGCCGAATTTTTCCTCGAGTTCGGCCTTGAGTTCCTTGGGATACGTGTAGTCCTTGTCCGCGCCCGGGGTGATGAAACACCCGATCCGCTGTCCGGCCACGGGCCGGGCGGGGTAGCTCGGCGGGACGCTGACCAGGACGCTTTGCCCGCCCGCCTGACCGACGATGTCCCAGATCGCCGGCTCGTTGATCGACTGGGCCGTGGCGATCCACATCTTATCGTAGGACGGGCCGGTGCGGTGGCGAAAACCGTAGAGACCGAGCCGGCCAGCGTCCTTGCCCGTGCTCATCACCATCCAGGCCGGGATGGTGATCGGGGGGTCCGAGCTGCGCATCGTCCCGTAATAGCCGCCTTCGATCAGACGGTCAAGGACGGGGAGCTCCTTCCGGCGGTCGAAGACGATTTCCGCCGGCGCACAATCGAGGCCGATGATCAAAATTTTTCTCATGTCCAAAGGTCCTCTTCAGGCGCCCCCTCCAGCCGCCGGCCGGAGAAGAAATCCTTATTATTCGTTGAACGGATTCTTTTCATCCATGATGATCTTGGCCACTTCCGGCCGGACGAGCTCGGCGGGCGGGTATTCGCCCCGGAGCAGCAGGTCCCGGATTTCCGTTCCCCGGAACTGGATCTGGTGTTCCTTGCCGTGGGGGCAGATCTTGTCGCTGACCACCGAGCCGCACTTCTTGCAATAGAAAAACGAGCGGAAAAACAGCGGGGTGATCTCCAGGTCGGGGAAGTCGGCGAAGATCTCCTGAGCCGCGAACGGCGCGTAATAG
>CAYSGA010000056.1:0-9493 GCA_964430165.1 uncultured Eubacteriales bacterium | reverse complement strand
TTTCCCTAAATAAATAATTGGGAATTGGGTACTGTGTCCCATCTCGCTTTCGGGAAACGGTTAACCTGATACCAATATAATTCCGGAATTGGTTAACCTGGTACCGATTGTTTCCGAGCCAGGGCTAGTCTGAGCGGTCACTTCGGGCGGCGCGGCGGATTCTTATGAACCCCGAAAATGGGGAGATTCATATCGAACGGGGGCCCCTCGAACGACGCCTTGATGATGATCCCGAGAAGCCCCGAATAATTAATGCCCGCCCGCCGGGCCGCCCGGGCGAGCCCCATGTCGTTGTCCAGGCAGGGATTGCAATTCACCTCGAGGACGCGCGGCCGCCCGTTCTCGTCCAGGCGGATATCGACTCGACCGTATCCCCAGCCGCCTATGACCCGGAAGGCCTTCTTCGCGGTTTCGGCGATGGCCTGGGCCAGTTCCGGCTTCATCTTGGCCGGACAGATGATCCGCGTCTGCTGGAATTCGACCGTGGTCTCGATCCATTTGGCCGCGTAAGACATAATCGGAGGGATCGCCTCGGGCAGGGTTGAATAATCGACTTCGGCCAGGGGCATGACCCTCAGTTTTTTCCCGCCGATGACGCCGACGTTGAATTCCCTGCCCGAAAGGAACTGTTGGACGAGGGCGGGCTGGCGGTACGTCTTCAGGATCTCGCGGACCTTGTCCTTCAGGGCCGCCTTCGTCGAGACGACGGAATGGCGGTCCAGCCCGATGCCCGCGTGCTCCTGGCTGGCGTGGACAATGAGGGGAAAATTCCAGTCGCGCCCGTTGAGCTCGCCGATGCGCTCGATCAGGGACGTCTCGCCGGGGATGGGAACCCCAGCGCCCTGCAACAGGCTGGCCGCCATGTATTTATGGCGGCTGAGGCCGAGGGCGATGGCCGGCGAACCGGTCATCGGGAAACCCATCATCCGGATGAAGGCCGCGACCCTCATTTCATACAGGGCGCCGTGGACGACATCGTCGTATTGATTGAAGACCACATGGGGTTTCAGCCGGCGGAGCCGCCGCTGCAGATAATTCAGGTCGTCGGTCAGCGGGACGACGGTCACCTTGTGCCCGAGCCGGCGGATCGCCCGGGCGATGCCGAAGATCATCTCCCGCAAATACGCCGAGCTGCTTTGGTCGTCTTCCGAAACGGCCTGCGCATCGTCGTAGGCGTTGTAAACGAGCGCGACCCGAAGTCTCCTCATCTCCTCCTCAATGATCGTCGAAAAATACCGTCATCATCATAGCCGAGGACGCGCGGCGGCGCAAGCGCGACGAACGAAATCAGACGATCACGAAATGGTCCAACTCTTTTTTCCGGAGCTTCCAATCCGGAATGACGCGGGTCAGCAAATCGTAAAACGCCCGCCCGTGGTGATGATGACGGAGATGACAGAGTTCGTGAAGGATCACGTAATCGACGCAGACGACGGGCAGCTGGACCAGCCGGACGTTGAGAACGATGCGGCCGTCCCGCCCGCAACTTCCCCAACGCCGCTTCATCATCCGAAATGAAACCGGCGGAGAAAGGATGCCGTGGGCCGCGGCCGCCGAAAAACACAGGTCCACTCGCTCGCGAAGCAGCCGTTCGGCCCCGGCCCGAAGCCGGACCCGGGCCCGGGGAGAGTCCGGCCAGGTCAACCGCTCGCAGGCCCGGACTCGTTCGCGCGACCGGAGAATCCAGGCCGCTTTCGCGGCGACGAAGGACAGAACCTCGTCGAACCCGGCCCGGGCGGGGGAATGAACGCGAATCCCGCCGTCCGGACGGACTTCGAGACGCAAGCGGCGGCCTGTTCCCCGGACCCAGAGAAATTCAACCGTCTCCGCGCCGCATTTCAACTCGTGCAGAGTCGGAGTGGCGAGACGCGTTTTTTTTCGGCCGAACATCCCGGCCATCATACCCGAGAATAGGCCTTGGTTGCCATTCCCGGGCGATCGTGATAATTAGTTTTCATGCCGGATTCGAAAACCGCCGCCCCGCCCAAACCCGTTCCGGCCTCTCGTTCGCGCCGGCCGAAAGTCGGGCTCGTCTTGGGAAGCGGCGGTTCGCGCGGCATCGTCCATATCGAAATTCTTGAAAACCTTCCCCGCCTGGGCATCCCCCTCGACCTGATCGTCGGGTCGAGCATCGGCGCGGTCGCTGCTGGCCTCTACGCAGTCGGCGCACTTCCCCGCTTCCACGAAGACCTCCGGACGATGAAACGCGAGGATTTTTTCAGACTCTTCGACCCCTCGCTCTCCCGCTACGGGTTTTTCTCCGGCCGGAAGGCGGTCGTCTTTCTCCGCCAGTACATCCCCCCCGCGACCCGGATCGAAGACCTTTCCGTCCCCCTGGGAATCGTCACGACCGATTACGACTCCGGCCGCCCGGTTGTTTTCCGCAAGGGGAACCTTCTCGAGGCGATCCGGGCGAGCATCTCCATCCCCGGTGTGTTCACTCCCGTCCGCATCGGGAATAAACTGCTCCTCGACGGCGGGGTCGCCTCCCCCCTGCCGATCGACATCGCCGAACAAATGGGCGCCCACCTAGTCGTGGCCGTCAGCCTTCAACCCACGATCGGAAAACTCCGCCGGATATTCCCCCTGAGCTGGAAAAAAGTGAAGCCCCGGGACAACGAAGAGGCCGGCCGCGTTTCGTTGATGGAAAAATTCGTTCATCGCCTCTCCCCGGCCCGGAAGGAAGAGCGCCGCTGGTTGAAGATCGCCGATCAGTGGCTGACTTCAAACCGGGGCGCAGCCGGGGACAAGCCGAAGACGCCGAACCTGATCGACATCGTCACTCGGACGATCGACATCATGGCCTACACGGAAACCCTGCAGATGCTAGCGGCCCATCCGCCGGCGGTTCTTTTTGAATTCGACTTTCCCGAACTCGGCGTCCTCGACTTCACCCAAAGCGAGGCGCTCTTGGCCGAGAGCCGCCGTATTTTCGAACTAAAAAAACCGGAATTGATCGCCAACGTCCTTAACCGGCTCTCCCTTCCGGTGCCGTCGTCGTTCTTAAAAAGCCGGCGCGAGATCCGCTGACCCTGCTCATTCGAACCGGGCGACGATCGTCCGATTCTGGGGGTTGTCGATGGTCTTGCCTTCGGGCGTAAACAGGTAGTCGATCCGAGCCCGGTAGAATTCTTCGATTTTTCCCCGGACGATTTTCATGGTCGAGTTCATGAGGTGATTCTGCTCGGTGAAGCCATCGCCGAGGACGGCGACCGTCGCCGGAAGCCAGCGGGCGGGGAACTGGCCGGCCAGGGGCCCTCCCTCGCGATACCGGGCGATTTCCCCGTCCAGCAGATTCAGGGCCGCCGTCTGTCCCTCGGGCGTTCGGGCCGAAAGACCGCTTTTTTTCAACCAGCCCAGGATCGCCTCCTTGTTGGGGACGAGAAGCCCGACGGTGTAGGGCGACTGGTCGTTGTGGAGCATGAACTGCTCGATGTACGGCGAGCCCTCGGTGATCGCCTCCTCGATCGATTCGGGGCTGTATTTTTCGCCGTCGTTGGCGATCAGCAGGCTCTTGGTCCGGCCGAGAACGTAGAGAAATCCGTCCTCGTCCAGGTAGCCGAGGTCGCCGGTATAGAGCCATCCGTTCTTGATCGTCTCCCGAGTCGCCTTCTCGTTCTTCCAGTAGCCGGCCATGACGTTTTCGCCGCGGATGACGATTTCGCCCCGGCCGCCGACCGACAGCGGCGTCCCCGAAGCGTCGCAGATGCGGAGTTCGATCCCCTTGGCAACCCGGCCGGACGAACCCAGCTTGTGGGCCGCGCCGCTGTTGGCCGAGATGACCGGAGCGGCCTCCGTCAAACCATAGCCCTGGAACATCGGGATGCCGAGGGCGTAGAAGAACCGCTGGATGTCGATGTCGAGAAGCGCGCCGCCGCCGACGAAAAATTTGAGCCGGCCGCCGAAGTTTTCCCGGATCTTGCGGAACAGGATCTTGTCGTAAAGGGCGATGAGCGGTTTTTTCATAGTCTGGACGCCGCGGCCGCGGTTCCAGCCCTCGCCGTTGTATTCGATCGTCGTTTTCAGCGCCCTCCGGAACAGCGCTTCGACTTTCGGGCCTTTTTCCTTGACGCCTTTCTCGATGTTCTTGCGGAAATTCTTGGCCAAGGCCGGCACGCTGAGGAGGATGTGCGGCCGGGTTTCCTTGATGTTGACCGGGATGTTGCGGAGTGTTTCCAAGCCCGTCTGCCCGGTCTGGATCGAGGCCATGCTCGCTCCCCGCATCATCAGCGTGTAGACGGCGCAGGTGTGGGCGAAGGCGTGGTCCCAGGGGAGGATGATCAAGCAGACCCAGTCCTCCTCGCACCGGACCAGGTCGAGCGACTGCTCGCAGTTGGCCGTGTAATTGCGGTGGGTCAGGATGATGCCCTTGGGATCGGCCGTCGTTCCCGACGTGTAGCAGATGTTGGCGTAATCCGATTCCTGAACGGAGGCCCAACGGTCGTTGAACGCCTCCTTGGATGCGGGCGGCAGCGCCTCTCCCGCCCGGATGACATCCCCGGCATACAGTTCGTCGCTCTCGAACGACCTGAGCCCGTCCAGGACAATGACCTTTTCCAGCTCCGGCAGGTCGTTTTTGATTTTCCGGATTTTTTCGACCTGGCCCTGGGAGACGATCACGAACCGGCAGCCGGAATGGCTCAACCGGAATTTGAGGTCGGACGGTTCGTCGATCTTGACCGAAATCGGGACATTGATCGCCCCGCAGTAGAGGATGCCCATCTCGCTCATCACCCAGTCGTTCCGGCCTTCCGAGATCAGGGCGACCCGGTCGCCCTTGTTCAGGCCCAGGGACATCAGCCCGGCCCCGAAGGCGTGAACGCGCTCCCGCATCTGGGCGTAGGTTGTCAGCTCGTACGTGTCGATCCGCTTTTCCCACATCAATGGGCTGTTCGGGAAACTGTCGGCGCTCGTTTCCAGAAGACGCGGTAGCGTCCGGGGTTCGGTCATGGAATCCTCCTCCGCGGGGAAAGGCTGAAGGCGCAGGCCCTCGTCATGGGCGTATTCTATACTAAAAGGGGCAACCTACAAACACTGCCGATTCGGGCATTTCAGGCCGTCCTTGAGTTCCCATAGCGGAGGGGGGCCCCTGAAGATTGAGGGGGAATGTTTTCCCCCTCAACGGGCAACTGCAGCGCATCTTCGAACGCGCTGCCTGCCCTGCTCCCCTTTCTTTCAGGACTGGTTCCCAGGCTTGGGAAATCGGAAATCGGATCGGGGAAATCGGTGCCAGGTTACTCATTCCCCGAATTCGAATTTGGGGAATGAGTAACCTGGCACCGATTTAATGGGCGTATTCTACGCCCGGATTGTTCCCTTTTGCCGTTTTCGGGTAAAATGGGGGCATGAAACCCGACCCGGCAGCCCAGGCCAAGTTGGACGAAATCCTTCATCCGAGCACGACGGCCAAAACGTTCCGCATCACCGTCGTTTTCGGCTACAAGCTCCATCCCCAATACAAGAAAGCCGTCATCCTGGCTAAACGCAATCCGACCTACCGGGAGGAAGGGGAAGGCGAATGGATCCGGCATTCCGCCGTGTACACGCCGGCCGAGGTCGAGGATTTATTCGACCTGTTCAACATCGTCCATAACTGGGAACATACCGAAATCCTGGTCAACCACAAACCCCTCCCCTACGGCCATCAACTCTGGCTCCCCCTGATGTGGTTCCACCGCATCAAGTAAGCCGCGGGCTAATTCAGTCGATCTCTTCGAAACGCGCCGTGAAATGGCGGAGGAATCGGGGTTCTTCGATGATCCGGATTCCTTTTACCCGTTCGGGCTTTCGGGCGATAGAGGCCAGGGCCTCGGCCACGAAGATCATGTGCGAAGCCGTGTAGACGCGGCGGGGAATCGCCAGCCGGACCAGTTCCAGTTCCGGGAAAACCTCGCGGCCGGTTTTGGGGTTTTTCCGGCCGAACATGACGCCGCCGATTTCCACCGCCCGGATCCCGGATTCGCGGTAAAGGGCCACGGTCAGGGCCCAGCCGGGATAACGGTCCCGGGGGATGTGGGGAAGGAGCCGGTCGGCCAGGACGTAGATCGCGTGGCCTCCGGCCGGTTTGAAATAGGGAACCCCGGCCTCGTCGAGCAGGCCGCCCAGGTATGCGACTTGCCCGGTCCGGTACTCCAGGTAGGTCTCGTCTAGAACCTCATGCAGCCCCTGGGCGATGGCCTCCAGGTCCCGGCCCGCAAGGCCGCCGTAAGTCGGGAACCCTTCGCCGATGATGAGGTTGTTTTTTATTCGGACGGCCAGGTCCGGATCGTTGAGGGTGACGAAACCGCCCATGTTGACCAGGGCGTCCTTTTTGGCGCTCATCGTCGCCCCGTCGGCGAACGAAAACATCTTCCGGGCGATGTCCCGCACCGACCAGCGCCCGTATCCTTTCTCCCGGCACTTGATGAACCAGGCATTTTCGGCAAAACGGCAGGCGTCGAAAAAGAAGGGGATTTTCCGGCGGCGGCAGATCGCGGAAACCTTTTGGATGTTCGCCAACGAAACGGGCTGGCCTCCCCCGCTGTTGTTGGTCACCGTCAACATCACGACGGGAACGCGGGAGCCGTTGCGGTCCAGGAATGCTTCGAGTTTGGCCGTGTCCATGTCGCCTTTGAACGGCAATTCCACGTCCGGGTCGTAGGCCGCGGCCCCGGCCAGGTCCACGGCCCGGGCGTTCCGGACTTCGATGTTGGCTCGGGTCGTGTCGAAATGGATGTTGTTTGGGACGACGCTGTTTTTGCCGAGAACCGTTTCGAAAAGAACGCGCTCGGCCGCCCGGCCCTGGTGCGCCGGGATGACGAAGGTGAATCCGAAGACGTCGCGGACCGCCTTTTCGAACCGGTAAAAACTCCGGGCCCCGGCGTAGGACTCGTCACCCATCATGATCCCGGCCCACTGCCGGTCGCTCATGGCCGAGGTTCCGGAGTCGGTCAAAAGGTCGATCAGGACTTTATCGGCGGGCAGGCCGAAGACGTTGAAACCCGCGGCTCGAAGCAATGTGTCGCGCTCGCGCCGGGTGGTCCGGCCCAGCGATTCGACCATTTTGATCCGGAACGGCTCGACGGGCTGGGGATTCAAACGCATAAAAAACCTCCAAATTAACGGATGAATGCGGAATTATATGGAAACGAGCTTTTTCAACACGACAAACCGGGCTTCGACGTCGGCCGGATTCATGGTTTTGAACCGTTCGATGCCGAAATCCTCGATCGCGAACGAGGCCAGAACGACGCCGTAAACGGCGGCCCGGTGGATCGACGAGGCCCGGAGGTTCCCGACCCGGTCGAGATAGCCGAGAAACGCGCCGGCGAAGCTGTCTCCGGCGCCGGTCGGGTCAACGACGCACTCGCAGGGGTGGGCCATGATCCCGAACAGGGAATCACGGCCGAAGACGAACGCCCCGTGCTCCCCTTTTTTAAGGACGACCAGTCGGGGGCCGCGTTCGAGGAGGCGGCGGCCGGCCTTGATCAGGTTGATTTCGCCGGACATCAGCCGGGCTTCTTCGTCATTGGCAAAAAGGATGTCCGTTTTCCGCAGGACGCGGTCGAGGGCCTCGGGTTCGGTTTCGATGTAGTGGCGGATCGTGTCCATCGCCACCAGCCGGGGTCGCTTCACCTGGGCCAGGACATGCTCTTGGAGGCTCGGGCCGATGTTGGCCAGGAAGAGGATGTCGGGCGCGCGATAGGACGGGGGGAGCGTCGGCCGAAAATTACGGAAGACGTTCAGGTCGAGCCGGACGGTGTCGCGCCGGTTGGGGTCGTCGCCGTACCGACCTTCCCAGAAGAACGTCTTGCCGCCCGGAACGACCGTTAGTCCCTTGAGGTCGACGCCCCGTATTTTCAAAAAATCGGCGGCCGGTTTCGGAAAATCTTTTCCGACCACGGCGACGATCTTGGGCTTGGTAAAATAACTCGCGGCCAGGGCGCTGTAGGTGCAGGACCCGCCGACGATGCGCTCCTTGCGCGCCTCCGGCGTCTCGATGGTGTCGAAGGCGACCGATCCGACGATGACCAGGCTCATGCGATTCTCCCGTTCATCCGACGGATTCGGAGCCCTCGTGTTGCGTCTCGAAACAGTAACCAGGAACTTATGAGACGGGACACTAGCGGGTCCGGTATTCGGGGACAAAGAGGGCGAGTTTTTTCCGGGTCGCCGCGGGGACGTATTTGGCTGCGGTGACGACCGCCGCCGCCAGGACATGACGGCAGCCACAGGCCGTTGCATCGTGGGGTGGAAGCGTGGCTACGGATTTCCGGATGATCGCCTTGGCCTTGGAGATGTTCTCCCGCAGGTTTTCGAAGATCATACCGACCGTAACGCCTTCGTCCTGATCCCGCCAGGTGTCGTAGTCGGTCACCAAGTTCATCGTCGTGTAGCAGATTTCCGCCTCGCGGAATAGCTTCATTTCGGTCGCCGCGGTCATCCCGATCAGATCTCCGCCCCAGATCCGGTGCATCTTCGATTCCGCCCGGGTCGAAAAACCCGGGCCCTCCATGCAAACGCAAGTCGCTCCGATACGCGAGCGGATGCCGAGGCCGACGGCCGTTTCGTGGCAATGCCTGGAAAGTTGGGGACAGACCGGATCGGCCAGGGAGATGTGGGCGACGCAGCCCTCGCCGAAAAAGGTGCTTTCGCGCCTCGTCTTGTCGATGAACTGGTCGGCGAAGACGATGTCGCGAGGGCGGAAGTCCTCCCGGAGCGAGCCGACGGAGTTGACCGAAATCAGCCGGTCGACCCCGAGCATTTTAAACCCGTAGACGTTGGCCCGGTAGTTGATCTCGGCCGGGCTTAACCGGTGGCCCCGGCCGTGGCGGCTGAGGAAGGCCACCTTGCGGCCTTCGAGCGTGCCAAGGATGAATTCGTCCGAAGGAACCCCCCAGGGCGTCCTTAACCGGACTTCCTCCAGGTCATGGATGCCTTCGATTTCATACAATCCCGTCCCGCCGAGAATGCCTATTTCGGCCCGAGGCGCCTCGGTTTTCCGGACGGAAGCGGCCTTTTTGGCGACGGTCCTTCCTGGTTTCTTGAGGGCCTTTTTCGGGGTCATGGAGTCTCCTTATCGGAAAGCGTAAGATATCCGTTCCGGCCTCTCCAGTCAAATTGTTATATCCGAAGGGGCGCTCCGCGGCATGGCCCAGAGTCGGCAGGCCCGCCGAACGCCCTACCCATGCCCCCGCATTTGTGCTATCGTTACTCATCGCGCGGCTCGTTCCCCGGAGGGGCGGTCCCGCAGGATCACCACCATGAAATTCGTCTATTTCGACGCTTCCGCGGGGCTGAGCGGCGACATGATCTCGGCCGCCCTGCTCGATCTGGGCGTTTCTCCGGCCGAATATAAGGCCGTCATGAACGGCCTGAGCCTGCCCGTCCGGATTAAAATCAGCGAGGTCGAACGGTCGCATCTCCGGGCTCGCAGGATCGACGTTGAAATCCGGGGCAAGGGCTCCCCCGCCCGCCGGTGGAAGGACGTCGCCGGGCTGATCAAAAAAGCGGA
>CAYSGA010000055.1:0-9586 GCA_964430165.1 uncultured Eubacteriales bacterium | reverse complement strand
GGACCGCAAGAGCTCTTGATCGTCCTCTTGATCGTCATCATCATCTTCGGGGCGAAAAAGCTGCCCGATCTCGGCAAATCGCTCGGTGAAAGCATCCGGAACTTCAAAAGCTCGATTTCGGGCAAGGAAAAAGACGCCGGGAAAGACGCCTCGAAGGACAAAACCCCTCCGCCGGCCGCTTGATCCCGCGTCCCGATGCAACGGACGATCGAGACGCTCGCCGCCGAACGGCGCGCCGTCGAAGAAAATCTCCGGGAGACCCTCGCCGGGCTCCGGAGAATCGCCGAATCCCTCGCTCCGCTGATTCGGCGATTCTCCGCGCCGACGGACGCGCCGGCTAAAAAGCTTTTCCGCGACTCCTCCGGGGAGGCGCTCGGAGAAATCAGGGCCGCCCTGGCGGAGACTGCGACTGCGGTGAAAATCCTGGCCGAGACGGCCGCTCGGCAGACCGAAGCCCAAGACGCCCTTTCCGATGTCCGGGACAAACTGTGGGACGCCGAGGGCAACAACCACGTCGGGATGATTTTCAAGAGCATGGAGTGGCGCGTCGACCGCCTCGCCACCGCCTCCGAAGACGCCTCGGCCCTCATGAAAACGTTCGCCAAACTCCAGGATCAGCTCGGCCGGCTGTTGGCCGCCGTCGAGGGAAAAAATCTTCCCACCCCCGCCCACCTCGTCCCGATCCTCGAGCCGCTCGAAGACGGACGCTACCTGCGGTTCGAAAACCGTTTTCGAGGGGCCGAGGCTATAATCCGAAAACAACAGATCGCCTTTGTGGACGATTTCCCGCCAGGCGGGCGGATCCTCGATGTCGGCTGCGGCCGGGGGGAATTCCTCGAACTCCTGGCCGGGAGGGGCTTTCACGCCGAGGGCGTCGACCTCAACGCCGAAATGATCGGCCTTTGCCGCGACAAGGGCTTGTCCGTCGAGCACGGCGACCTTCTCGAACACCTGGCCGCCCGACCGGACGCCTCCCTCGACGGAATTTTTTCCTCCCAGGTCATCGAACATCTTCCGCCGGCCGCCATTCGGCGGATGATCGAGCTGGCCTTTGCCAAGCTCCGTCCGGACGGACGGATTCTCCTGGAAACCGTAAACCCATTGTCCGTTTTCGCCCTCGTTCACATCTATTTGCTCGACTTGACCCATCGAACCCCGGTCCATCCCCAGGCCCTCCAGTTTCTCCTGGAAACCGCCGGATTTTCTTCCGTTTCGGTCCGGTTCGGATCCGGACTGGAAGGGGAAAAACTCGGAAACATCCCGCCTTCGGACGAAACCGCGGCGGTCCTCAATCGGAATATCGACCGGCTCAACGCCCTATTGTACGCCCCCGCGAATTATTCCGCCCTCGGCCGAAAGAACTGAGCCCCGCCCGGCCGAACCCGTTTCGTCCGTCCGCCGGAGTCCTCCCCCGACCCGTGCATCAAAATCACTCTTTTCATCGTATAAAAGAAAGCGAATCGGCGACCCGGATCGGGTCCATTTGCATTAAAGGAGGATGTCCTTTAAAATTGGGCTCTTGCGGTTTCAAGAAAGGCGATTACAGATGAAAACGAGATTTTTCGCGACAGGGATTCTTTTTATCGTCATCGGGGCGGCCGCGGTCACGGCCGCGGGTCCGGCGGCGCTGGAATCGGGGACGATTTTCGGCCGGGTCACCGACCTGGACGGCAATCCGCTCCCGGGAGCTTCCGTGGCCTTGACGGGACCCGCCCTGATGGGCCTGAACAGCAACGTCACTTCGGCCACCGGCCAGTTCTTCTTCCCGGTTCTCGCCCCGGGCACTTATGAAATCCGGATCGAGATGCCCGGTTTCAAAATCCAGGTGCAGCGCGGGCTGTCGGTTCAATCCGGACGGGCGATGCAGATTCACGTCCGGTTGGAGGAAACCGCCGTGGACGAGGAAGTCATGGCGCCTCCCGGCGACCAACCCGTCGACACGAGAAACGCCAAGAATTCCGGCGTCCTCGCCCCGGACATCCTGACCCGGCTTCCGCTGCCCCGCGACCTTTTTCATCTCTGGCCCCTGGTTCCCGGGGCCGTGGCCGACGTCATCCTCGATCGTCGGTTCGTTTCCGTCGAGGGGAGCGCCCCCCGAAGCCAGATCGTGAAGCTTGAAGGCGCCATGATGAACGACCCCGTGACGGGGCTGCCGCTGTTCCATCCGATCGACGACGCCGTCGATGAAGTCGAATACGTGACGACCGGACTCCCGGCCGCCGTCGCCTCGACGGACGGAGCTTACCTCCAGATCGTCGGCAAAGGCGGCGGCAACTCCTTCGCCGGCGGGCTTTCCTATTATTCCACCGGCGCCGCCCTGTCCCAGGACCTCGACGCGTCCTCCGCCGGGACGCTCCGGGTCCGGACGCCGGATCGTTACGAAAAATACCGGGATCTTTCATTTCATCTGGGCGGATCCCTGATGGACGACCGGGCCTGGGTCTTTCTGGCCGGCCGGCGGTTGACTTCGACGATCTCCAATCCGTACGCTCCGGAAACCCGCCTGGCCGCCCTGGGGTTCACCGACAACTCCGCCTTCGACCTCGCCGACGGGGAATGGACCGGATTCGCCAAGCTGAGCATCCGGCCGACGGCCGACGTCACGTATTCCGGCCTCATTCTTTTCAACAATTTCTACGAACCCTACGATATCTCCTCGGTCTTCGCCGACGCGTCGGCCGACCGGGTTCCCGAACGGAGCCCCGACAACCTCCTGGCCACAACCCACAATGTCCATTTTTCCCTCAACCAGAATACGGTAGCCGAGCTCCAGGCCAACTATATCCACCACCGGTTCACGCTGGTCTCCCGGGCCGAGGAAGGGACCGCCGCCGTCTATGACACAGCCCAGGACGTCTGGTGGGGCGCGCCGGCGTACGCGGGAACGGAGAGAAGTGAAGTATTCGGCGGTTCCGCTTCGTTGACGCATTTCAGGGAGGACGTGTTCAGGGTGGATCACGATCTCAAAATCGGAATCGAGTACAACCAGGCCGAGACGCACAACGATTGGTACCGGGACAATCCGTTCGACACCTACTGGTACGATTACGCCGGAGGAAATCCCTATTATTACGACGGCCTGTCGCTCGGTCGGTTGGAAATCATCCCCGCGCCCGTTGCGGCGGAGAGTTGGGATGTTTCGGAGACAACGCGGAAGATAGGGTTCTTTTTCCAGGATACCCTGACCCGGAAGCGCGTCGCCGTCAACCTGGGGATTCGGGCCGATTACCAGCTTCTCTCCTATCCCCTTCAGGCCCGGAGCCTGACGAGCTCCGGGTACGCCCCCGAATTCCTCAACTCCACCCTGGACGAGGATGATTTCCTGGAGGCGATCGACGACCTCCTCGGGGACGCCGGCGTGACTTCTCCGCTCTCCGCCATCACCGCCCTGGAACGCACCTCGGTTTCTTTCTTTACCCTGTCCCCGCGCGCGGGCCTGGTCATCGACCTGTTCGGCGACGGCCGCGCCGCCCTGAAATTTTCATTCGCCCGCTCCTACGAACCTCTTTGGATTTCCGGCTACAACGAAGACCAGATCTTCGAACCGCAGACGCTCACTTTTATCTGGCACGATTTCAACGCCAACAAGCTGATGGACATGCCCGGGACGGACGACTACACGCTGTTGTCCTGGCGCTCGCAGAAGCTCGATTCCTCCTATTACGCGGACGTCAAAGCCCCCCGTACCGACGAATTCACCGGCGGCTTGGAATACGGGCCTGTCCCTAATCTTCTGCTGGGCCTGAAATTCACCTATCGAAAAACGACCGACATCGTCGAGAACATCGACTCCGTCAACGGCCGTGATCCCCTGGCCACGGACAAGATCGGCCGGATCTGGCTGCCGCTGACCGTCACCGACCCCGGCTCCGATGCGGTGTTCGGTACATCCGATGACGCGTCCCTCACCGTTTACGGCCTCCGGGCGGACCGGCCGGCTTCGGTCTGGGTCGCGGCCAATCCCAAAGAGGCCTACCGGAAATACCTGGCGGCGACGCTCACCCTGGAAAAGCGGATGGCGAACAACTGGCAGCTTCGGGGATCCTTCACCGTCAGCTCCCTGAGGGGGACGGCCGATTACGCCCTCGCCGGCAAGCTCAACCGAACCTTTCTTTTCAACGATCCCAATTCCCTGATCAACACCGAAGGCCCGCTGGCTTTCGACCGGCCCATCCAGGCCAAGTTGTCGGGGACCTATCTGTTCCCCTTCAACATTTCCCTCAGCGCGTTTTTCCAATACTATTCCGGCGCGCCCTGGGCCCGGACCATCACCGTTTATTTCCCGGCCGGATACATGGGTTACGGAACGCGGGAACCATCCGTCACCGTGTCCGCCGAACCCTGGGGGACGAACCGGGCTCCGGGGATCGCCTGCCTCGACCTGCATCTGGAAAAAAGCTTCGTCTTGAAAAAAGGCGCCCATATGAGCCTGATGGTGGACGTGTTCAACGCAACCGGCCGGAACACCCAGACGATTTCCAACGACCCGGACGGAATCCTCGATGAGCGAAAGACACCGGCGACGTACACGATTTCGAACATCACCGGGCGGACGGTGAATCTCTACGGCGTCCGTCAGTTCCGGATCGGGGTCAAGATCGGGATCTAGGCCCCGTTATTTCCAATCGATCGTTTTGCTGGCGGCTTCGGATCCCGTTTGATTCGTCAACCGCACGTCGATCGTCGCTGGACCGGACGCGAGCCGGGCGACGAATTCCGCCTGATCGATGACGATCGGGATCTCGATCACGTGGACGCCTTCGTTCAGAGTCTGGATTTCCGGCTCCGGATAATTCGCCTCGGCCGAGTCGGTTTTCTCCCAGACCACGCCTTTTTGCGAATCCTTGACCCGGACGAAGACCGCGAACGTCGTGAGGAACCGGCCGCGTTCGGACTTGAACCAGATCAACCGGATCGGGACTTCGAGATGGAGCACGCCTTCTACCCGGTCCGCCCGGCGGACCGTCGCCCGGACCTCGGCGGTAAAATCCAACATCGGCCTGGCTCCGCGGGAGACGCCTCCCGGCTGTCCGGGAAGACCCCCGGGCTCTCCGGGACGGCCGCCCGGTCCCGCCGGGCCGCCCGGCCCGGCGGCCGAAGGAGGCTGATTGAGGCTGAGATTCTTGATGGGTGTCAAGTCGAAAGTCACCAAACGATAATTACCCGTGCACATTGCGTCGAGAAACGTGACCGGGAAACCGTTGTAATACCAGATTTCGCGGCAGTTCCCCGCCGAAGTTTCGGCCATGGTCAGAACTCTCTGCTCATCGGGAGGACCGTAGAGAACGAAAATCCGGCCCCGGTCCGACAACCAGCCCTTCACGCCCTCCGTCCGGAACATTTCGTTGGCCTGCGATATCCGGGCGTTGTATTCGGTCCGGACCTCGTTGTCGACCGTATCCGGGTCCGGGTCGCGCCGCATCCAGAATTCCTCGATGAGCCGGTCCTTGGCGGAGTCGGGCGTGGCCAGAAAGGTTTTTTTCTCGGCGGAAGTGATCAGGTAGCGGACATCGCTTAAAAACGCGGCGTATTTTTCGGGCAGATCCCGCTCCATTTGATAAAGCGTGCAACCGACGGCGGACCCGAGGGCGGCCAGGATCAGGGCGGCTAAAATTAAAGTCGCCGGACGGAACGCGGGGTTCATTTTCATGGAAAACTCCTTGGGGGCATCTTAAACCGAACGTCCGGTTAATTCAAACCGGGTCACCGGGCGCGAGTCCACTTTTAAGGACTTCCGCCGCGCGAAGGTAATACTTCGCCACGTATTTTTCCTGATGGGTAAAGGACCAATGAACATCCCGGATGTGAGCGGCCGCCTCTTCCTTTTTTCCGGATTTGATCAGGTCGAGAAACGCGGCGTGCTCCCCGATCGAGGCCTGTTCCCATTCCTTGACGAATCCCTGCTGGCGCGGGAAGTCGTACAACCGCCGCTTCAGGATATTGACGATTTTCAGAAGATTCCCGTTTCCGCACCGGGAGAGGAAAACGTCGTGGAAGGCGAGGTTTCTTTCGTAATAGAGGTCGAAGTCGTCACGCTCGATGGCTTCCCTCATGGCGGCGTTGAGCCGGCCCATGTTTTCGAAATCGGCCGCCCCCAGAAGGTCGAACGCTTGAAGCAGGGCCGTGCTTTCCAGCGCCCCGATGATTTCATAATAATTCTTGATGTCTTCCGGGCGGAGGACGTTAACCACGACCTTTCGCCGCGGGAGGATGGTGACAAACCCTTCCATTTCCAATTGAAGAAGCGCGTCGCGGAGCGGCGTTTTGCTCACACCCAGGCGAACGGAGGTATCCTCCATGTCGATGACGGACCCGGGAAGAATCTCGCCCCGGCGCATCGCTTCCCGGATAAACTCATAGACCTGTTCCTTCAACGACTTGATGTTGAGCAATGGTTTCGTTTTCACCCACTCCCTCCCTCTCCCCTAAATCTCTTCCTGCCTTCGACGTCGTTAAAATACGGAGCCCTCCCCCTCAAACTCAATCCGCGTCCGGAGCCGGAACCTGAAATTTAAGAGCGTCCCATTTTTTCCGAAGGTCCGGCTGATCGGGGTTCAGGCCCAGCGACCTCTCCCAGGCGGCCCGGGCGTCGGCCGGGCGATTCAGGCCGAGATATCCGTCCCCCGACAGATTCAGGAGGTCGGGGTTGATCCCGAACCGGGCCATCGCCCGGTCAAGGATGTCGACCGCCCCGGCGAAATCTCCGCTCTTCAAACGCGATTCCGAGGCCAAAACCCAGATTTCATACATCGCCTCCGCCCCTTCGGAAAGAAAGGGGTCGAGGAGAGAAGCGACGGACGGGTATTCCCCGGCTTGAAAATAAACCCGGGCCAGGGCCAGGATGTTTTCAGACGAGGCCGAACCCGCGGCTATCGCCTTCTCCAACAGGACCCGCGCTTCGCCCGGCCGGCCGGCGGCCTCGAATTGCCGGCCCAGGATTCCGTCGTAGGAAGGGTCTCCCGCGGCCGGCATCAACTTCGCGTGGATCCACGGCCGGGGGACCGCCCCGAGAGGAGTCAGGGCGAACTCTTCGCCGGTCGCGGCGATTTCCCGACTGTCGACGAGAAGCCGGATCTTCACGGTGTAGAGGGCCGGCGTCAAATCGACCGCGGGAATCGATTCAACGACAAACGGAAGGTCCGGACAACCGGACACGACCCGCTCCCAATCCTTCACCGGAGCGGCGTCCCGGGTGATTTCGAACCGGAGACGCGACTGCCCGAGGGATTTTTCATCGAGGCCGAGGACCTGGAAGGCCAGGACGAGTTGATCCGATTTGGTGAGCGTCCGGTTCGGCTGAAAATAGACCTGGGTTGCGCCGAACTGGAACGGTTTGAGATTGCGCCGCTCCGGGTCGACCGGCTGGGTCCGGTATCCGAGAAGCGGCGCCGTGATCCCGATCCCGGAATCGGGGCCGGGGACGACGATCGTCCGCTCGAACGAACAGAATTCCTTGGACGCCTCGTTCTTGAGGAGGATGGAAACCCTGAAGGTCCCGGGGATCATAGGGAAAAGGTCCTGGACCATGAACGGGACCCGGCCCAACTCGTTTTTCCGCGCTTCGTCCAGCCGGACGGCGAACGTTTTTTCGAATTGATAAACGGGCCGGCCGTCGGCGGAGGAAACGGCGCCGTTGAGGCGGAGCGTCGTGGCGTATTCGAGCCCCACCGGGGCGAGGGAAAGCCGCTCCGGCTCGAGCGCATAGTGAACGAACTCAAGCCCGGAAGGATCGCGAAGGACGGCGATCGAACCGGAGCTGTCCAGGTAATTGGCGCTATACTCGACTTCGACGATATCCTTGTATTCCAGGAACTTGGCCGCGTATTTATCGTCGACCCGGTCGGCGGCTGACGTCTCGATTTTTTGGAGGAGGATGTCCGAAGTCATCAGAGGCCGCCCGGATGCGCCGAAGGCTTCCCCGGGGATCAGCGACATCGAGACACCGGCGAGATTGAAATCGATTTTCAGGAGATCCTTGTAGGCGCCTTCGTAATCCCGGGAATCCCCGCGATAATCCTGAAGCATCGACATCGGGCCGTCCTGGGTCGGGCTGTAAAGCTTGAAGTCTCCGATGGATCCTTCCTGAAAAAAAACCAGATTGAACGCGGGCGGCAGGCCTGCCAATCCGGGTTCATCCTTTTCCCGGTAGAACCAGACTTCGGTGTCGCGGACTCCGGATTTTCCGTAATAACGAGCGATATCGTTCGGTTCTCCGAGGATGATGTACATGCGGCCGCGGTCGGTTTTCCGGCCGGGTTTCGCCGCCGTCCGTCCGTAATGCTTGTCGGCATGGGAGAGGCGGCGCCCGTGTTCGATCTTGAACTCGTTTTCGGGAGTTGCCGGAACGGGATCGCGACGCTTCCAGAACGCGTTGATAAAAAGATCGCGCTCCCGGCCGGTTTGAAGCTTGAGGAACACATCGCGCTCGAGGGACGAGATGATGTAAACGACTTCCTCGTCCAGCCATCTCTGATAAACCGCGGGAAGCCGCGTTTTCGAGGAGGAAGCGGCGACGGCCGGGCCGAAGAGAAAACAGACGGCCAAAACCGCGGCCGCGGCGGGTCGGGATACACGCCTCTGATACATCAATTTTCTCTTTCGGGCGGTATTTTACAACGAAAGGCCCGCCTTCCTGAAATGCGCGCCCCGGATATCAGAGAGACCATCCCTCGTTTAACCTGATCGAAAACCTGCAGATGCTGGCACTCACGTGGACTCAAAGCAATATTCTCCTTCATGCCCGCCTCCTCCCTGAAGGGGACCTTTTAGCTTTGCAGTTGTGGGAGACACTATTGCTTTGCTACCACACGCCTGGAATTATTCCTTGACTATTCGCGTATTCTCCCTTAGATTGACCCCAAAGGGGAGACGGGTCCCTTGCTTTTTCTTTCCGGCCGTCTCTCCCTCGAAATCGACGGATCATTCCCAAAGGAGGATGAACATGAGAAAAAGAATGCTGGTGCTTTATCTGGCGGTTCTGCTGGTCGGCGGCCTGTCCTTCGCCCAGGTCCAACAAAGGCCGCTCGACAAGGGCACGTTCAACGTGGGCGGCGCGATAAGTTTCACCAGCTCGAGCGGGGAATTTTACGGAGACGACGCCATCAGCAGCTTCAGCCTGATGCCGGCCGTCCGCTATTTCGTAATCGACGGCCTGGCCGTGGGCCTGGACCTCCTGTTGCAGACCAATTCCGCAGGAGAATATACCGACACGACGTTTGGTATCGGGCCCACCGTCGCCTACATGTTCGACGTGAACAGCCCCACATTTTATCCTTACGTCGGGGCCGGCGTCGTCTACGGCAGCAATAAGCAGTCCTGGGACAGGTATTCGACCACCGGCTTTATTTTCAAATTTGCCGGCGGCGTGGCTTTCATGCTGAATCCCAACCTAGCCGTGCTCGCCGAATTGGGTTACGCCATCGAATCCTACAAGTACGGGGAATGGGACGCGGAAAGCGGGGGAACGTTCTCCCTTTCCATAGGACTGTCCGCTTTCATTCACTGAGGCGGCGCGCGATTAGGTCGCCCCGGCCCATTCCCGTGACCGGGAGCATGCCGCCCCTGTTGTATCTCCCTCCGTTTGGAA
>CAYSGA010000054.1:6833-9633 GCA_964430165.1 uncultured Eubacteriales bacterium | reverse complement strand
CATGATCCGGCGCAACTCCGAAACGACGTCGGACTTCGGAAGGTTCGGCGGATTCTTTGCGAGAAGGGAGTCGACCCGGGCGGCGGCTCGGTCGGCGATCGAGGCGGTCCCCCGGGACTCCCAGGCGTCGTACGGGTCCCGGTCGGCGACGATCGGGGTCAGGTGCTCGGCCCGGTACCATTTCCGGGTGTGGGGCATCGTCAGGAAGTTCGTCTGCGGGCCGAATCCCTCGAACAGGTGGGCGGCGAGGACTTCCTCGCGCGGGACGACGCCGGCGACCAGGCGGAGGGCCAAGGCGCAGATTTCGTCGTCGATGACCATTTTTTCAAGGCTGATCGTGCTCTCGTAGTTCAGCATGCCCGGGCCCGAAACGACGTTGATTCCGGCGAGGGCGGCCAGGACCGCGCCGATTCCCGTCTCGTACCCGGCCTGGGCGTCGTTCGTCTTGGCGTCGCTCAGGGCCATGTAGGCGTGCGTCGGGAGCCCGAGGCGCTTGCCCAGCTGGGCGTAGGCGCAATCGATCATCATCGTTTCTATCGCCCCCATCGGGGTCGTTCCCTGGCGCATGTCGAAGCTCGACGGGGAGCCGCCGAAGATGACCGGGGCGCGGGGAGAGGCGAGCTGGGCGAGGGTTAATCCGGCCAGGTTTTCGACGACGTGCTGGACAAGCGTGCCGGCGATCGTGGCCGGCGAGGTCGCCCCGGTCATCCCCATGGAGATCAGCTCCGAGGGGACGCCCGCCCGGGCGCAATCGATCAGGCTCTGCGACGTCAAGAGGCTCCACCGCAGAGGCGGGGAGGGGCAGGCGTCGAAGATCGCCAGCGGTTTTTCCCTGAGGGCCGCCGATCCGCCGCGGACGGCGCAAAGCATCTCGTGCATCGGCCGGAAGCCGGCCGTCCGGAACGTCCCGGTCACGACGGGTTTGGCGCTGAAAAGAAGGGCGAGGTACAGCCGGTAATCGTCGGCGATCTCGCCAGGGACGTCGGCCGAAACGAGCGAGGTGCTCTGGAAATCAAGGTGGGCCAGGACGTCGGCCAGGCGGGCGGCCTTGACCAGGTCGGCCGTCACCGGACTCCGCTGCCGGAGGGTCGTTGGGTCAAGGATGTGGGTCCCAGACGAGCCGGGGTCGAAATGGACTTCGTCGCCCCCAACCCGGTAGGCTTTTTCCCCCGCCCGGTCATACAGGGTGATCGAAGAGGGGGTCGTCGCCAAAGAACGTTCGACTAGGTCCCGCGACAGGCGGACGCGCTGGGAATCGTCGTCGACATTCTGACCGGCCTCCCGGAAAAGGTCCCGGGCCTCCGCATTTTCAAATAACACGCCGTCGCGCCCGAGGATCAAATAAGCTTCCTCCAGAATTTGATCCACCAGGGCCTGGGAGAGGAGCTCCAGCTTGGGACGCAGTACGGAAATCATTTTCCCCCCCTGCTCATCATCAGTTCGAGCGCTACCCGGACGGCGGCGTTCGCGTTTTCCGCGTACCCGTCGGCCCCGATTTCCTCAGCCCATTCGCGCGACGTCGGCGCTCCGCCGACCAGGACCATGAACTTGTCGCGCAACGCGTGTTCCACCAGAAGATCTACCAGGCGGCGCTGGCCGAGCATCGTCGTCGTCAGAAGGGCGGAAAGGCAGATAATGTCCGCGCCGGAAGCCTTCGCGGCCTCGGTGAAAGCGCTGAGTTTCACGTCCGCGCCCAGGTCGACGACTTCGAAACCATTGGCCGAGAGCATCGCCGACACCAGGTTTTTTCCGATGTCGTGGATGTCGCCCTCCACCGTTCCGATCACGATTTTTCCCGCGCTCTTCATCGCCGAGCCGCTTCGCTCCAGCGCGGGACGGAGGATCGCCATGGCCGCTTTCATCGCTTCGGCCGAGGCGATCAGCTCGGGCAGAAAGTAATCCCCCGATTCCCACAATTCTCCGACTTTGCGGATTCCGGGAATGAATCCTTTTTCGACGGCTTCGACGGGGGACGGCTCCCCGGCGAGGGCGGAACGGGCCAGACTCGCCGCCGTTTCCGGATCGCCGTCGATGACGGATTTGGCCATGGCAGAAAAAAGGTCGGTCGTCATGAATCCTCCTGTTTCGACGCTTCCTGAGTCTCTCCCGCGGGCCATTCCCGGAAAGAAAGCTCCTCAACGAATATTTGCTGAAACGCGTCCTCCCGGGCGAGCGGCAGATGGCGGATGACGCGGGGAAGGCTTTCGGCCCGGAGGCGTTCCCGGCCGGAAAGTAAAAGGGCCCGGGCGCCTTCCAGGGAAGTGTTTCCGACGAATTTAACCCGGCCTTCGGGCAGCCGGGGCAGAAGCCCGATGGCCGCGGCGTTTTCCACGTTAAGAGAGGCGCCGAACGCCCCGGCCACCAGGACTTCATCCAATTCCCCGACCTCCACGTGCGCGGCGGCCAGAAGCATTCGCATCCCGGTTTTAATCGCGGCCGCAGCGAGTTGGATTTCGCGGACGTCCTGGGCCGTTAAAAACACTTCCGGAGCCGCGAACAGGCGTTTCTCCGGCCGGAGAATCCGCCCGTCGGCCGAGAGGTCCCCGCGCCGGAGAAAAGCGGCGATCACGTCGACCAGGCCGGTGCCGCATATCCCCCGGGCCGGGCCTCCTCCGATCGTCTCGACGTCGATCGTTCCGTTTCCAAGGAGGACGGCCTTGTCGACAGCTCCGGTCTGCGCCGGAAGCCCGCAGGAGACGGACATCCCCTCAAAAGCGGGCCCGGCCGCCGTCGACGTCGACATCATTCCCCGGTCCGTTTTGAGCACCAGTTCGCCGTTGGTCCCCAAGTCGAGGAAAAG
>CAYSGA010000054.1:0-6733 GCA_964430165.1 uncultured Eubacteriales bacterium | reverse complement strand
TTCCCCGGTCCGTTTTGAGCACCAGTTCGCCGTTGGTCCCCAAGTCGAGGAAAAGAACGTTTCCGGGCCGGGACGCAAGATCGGTCGCCACGACGCCCGCGGTGATGTCTCCGCCGACAAAACTCTGCAGGTTGGGGGAGAGGTAGAGCCGGCCGAGAGGATTGACGCGGAGGCCGGTCCGGTCCGCCGGAAGGGGAGGGGCGACGGAAAAAACCCCCGCGAAGGGCGCCACGGCTAGGCCGTCGACGGGAAGGCCGAGAAAGAAATGGCTCATGGCCGTGTTGCCGGCAACAACGGTCTCGTAGATTTCCCCGGGTTCGACCCCGGTGCTTTGACTCAGGTCCGAGATCAGGGCGTTGATCGAGGCCAGGACGACGTTGCGGAGGGCCGCGGCCTTAGACGGATCCATGAAGGCCGCGCTGATCCGGCTGACGACATCGGCCCCAAACGACGATTGACCGTTGAGCCCGGAGGCAGTTCCGACGACCGTCCCGCTTCCGAGGTCGACGAGGTCCGCGGCCAGGGTCGTCGTTCCCAAGTCGATGGCCAGTCCAAAAATCCGAGAAGTCGTGTCCCCGCGCTCGACGCCCCGCAGTTCGTCTCCAACGCCTAAAACGGCGGTCACGATAAGATCTTCTCTCGGGACTTCGGAAAGAACTCCGGCGGCCGAAAACAAGGTTTCCGGCGCGATCCGGAGGCCGGGGAGACCGAGCCCGGTCTTCAGACCCTCTAAAAGAACATGCGGGGAGTGAAGGCCCGGCCGGGAAGGATGCACGGCGATTTTTCTGACCGTCGGGTCGAGGGCAATTTCCTTGCCTATTCCGCGGGACAAAATCCGGGCTTTCGGGATCAGGGCCTGTTCGGGAATTCGGACGGTCAGGTCTCCGCGAGCCTGAAGCCGGCAGGCCAGGCGGTAGCGCCCGGGGTCGAGGTTCTTCGCCCGGGCGAGGGCTCGTTCACCGTCGTCCGCCGACGCCGAATCCCCGGAAAGGATTTCCACGAAGCACTTTCCGCACACGCCCCGGCAGCCGCAATAAAGATTGAGGAGAACGTTTTCCCTGACGAGTATATCGCTCAAGAGGTCGTTAAAATCCGCGGCCAGGCGACGACCCGACGGAAATATCAATACGTGAGGCGACATTTCAAAGGTTTCCCGGCCGGTTTGCGGCTTCGGGGCGGAGGGAACTTCTCCGCCCGTTCCAGAGAAAATACGCGGGAATCCCGGTGCAGATCATGCCCGCGGCGACGGCCGCTTGTCCCGGATGCTCGACCGCCAGGGCGACAAAAATCGCCCCGTTGACTGCCGAAAATACCAGCGGGAGAAAAGGATACGGCCGCAAGCGGTACGGCCGTTCCAGGGAGGGGGCCTTCCGGCGCAAGACGATGACCGCCGCTCCGGTCGCGGCGAAAAAGAAAACGAGACCGAACAGGACATAATCGATCAGCTTTTGAAACGTTCCGGTCAGGATTAAAATTGTGGACACGGCCGCCTCGGCCCAAAGAGCCTTATCGGGAATGCGCCTCACGGGGTGGAGGGTTCCCAGGCGCCGGAAAAAAAGGCCGTCGCGGGCCATGGCGAAAGGGACACGGGCGCAAAAAAAGATGTTGGCCGATAAACAGCCGAATATCGTCAGGGCGACGACGGCTGAGAACGCCGGGACGATGCCTCCCGAGGAAGCTTGTCCAAACATGGCCGAAACGGCCGCTTCGCCAACCCTAACGACCCCGCGCATTTGTTCCATCGGAAGAGCCATAATATAAACGATATTCACGGCCAAATAAAGAACAAGGACGACGGCCGTTCCGAGAGCGAGGGACCGGGGAATGTTGCGGCGAGGGTCGCGAATTTCCTCGGCCGTGCAGCTTGACGCATACCATCCGTCAAACGACCAAAGGGCCGTGATAAGCGCCGCGCCGAAAACCGACCAGGATGGCCATGTTCCGGCCGAAGGAAGAAACGGTTTCACGTTCAGGGCTCCCGTCTTAACCCCGAACGAAATTCCTACGGCGATCAACGCGAGAAGAATGATGATCCTAAGAATCGTAAAAAACGACTGCCCCCGCGCGCTTCTACGCAATCCCACCCCATTGAAATATGTGAGGCCTATCGTCGCCGCCACGGCGACAATTTGTCCGGCCGAAACTCTTATTTCGATTAGGGACAGATTCAAGGCCGTGATTGTTCGAGAGCTTTCCGCAAAGGGGAAAACGGCTCCGAAATATTCGGCGAATCCCGTCGCGATTGCCGCTATCCCGGCTCCACCGATGAGAAAGAAAAACGTCCATCCATAGAGAAACGCCGGCGCTTTTCCGTAAGCTTCCTTCAAATAAACATATGGTCCGCCGGCTCTTGGAAACATCGACCCAAGTTCTCCGTAACATAACGCCCCAATAATCGTGATGATTCCGCCGGCCAGCCACGCGGCCAGCATAAGCCCCGAATAGGGAATAAAGCCGGCAATCAATCCCGACGTCATGAATATGCCCGAACCGATCACCGAGCCGATGACAAGAGAAGAAGCTTCAAAAAGCCCCATTAAATGCTTGTTTTTCTTATTTTCCATATGTTATTGATTATATTATGTTTATACCATCTTTCCTTGTCAATCCGTTTTGTTTTTCAATCATATTCCAGGATCAATTCATTTTCAATGATTTTCATCGTACTATTTTTAGAGCGATCGATCTGCGGACAAAATTCTTTTTTCTCTTTGAATCTGTTTTTATTAAATTATTTTTTTCTTTTCTTTTTAATATATTTTCATTATCGGGATATCGTAATTATGGCTTTTTCTACTTTATCAAACAATATCAATATATTTTTTCAAATTTTTTGAATTGATTTAATCCGTTTGATAAGAATAAAATTCGATCAATGTCGGCCGGCCGACATTGATCGAATTTTATTTTTTAATTGCAAAATATTTATTTTTAAATATGATGTTATCGCACATGTCAAGGAAGCATTCGTGATTATCGCGGTTACAAATCAAAAAGGCGGCGTCGGTAAAACGACGACGGCCGTCAACGTCTCCGCCGCCCTGGCCTTAAATGGAAAAAATGTTCTTCTTGTCGATGCGGACTCTCAAGGGCACAGCACGAAATCGATCGTCTTCGAACCTGAAAAATCGGAGTATTCTTTATACGACGCGCTGATGAACCCGTCGGTATCGCTGATGAGCGTTATCATGAAGTCTTCCGTTCCAGGCTTGGACGTCGCTATTTCGAGAATTTCGATGGCCAAGCTCGAACCATCTTTGTTGGGACAGATTGACGGCCATTTCCGTTTAAAAGAGGTTCTCGCCCAAGTGAAAGGGAAATATGATTTCGTTTTAATTGATACGCCCCCCACGCTGGGTCTCATTACGCTGAATTCCCTCGTAGCCGCAACACATCTTATAATTCCGATTCAATCTTCTTTCCTATGTCTGGAAGGAACGGATGACCTTCTAGAAACCATCGAGAAAGTCCGGAAAGTGGCCAATCCCAGCCTGCAAATATTGGGCGTTTTGATTACGCTGCACGATAATCGTACGAATATCGCCAAGGACGTCGTCGATCGTATTGTTCGCGTTTTCGGAGATATAGTCTTTAAGACAACGATTTCGAAGAGCGTCAAGCTCGAAGAAAGCCCCGCGTACAAAGAATCGATTTTCACTTTTGCCGCTTCGTCCATCGGAGCCAGCCAATACCGAACCGTCGCCGAGGAGATCTTGGAACGTGCAAAAAAATAAAAGATCCGGACTACCCGAAACCATCAGCATGAGACACGATCCCCACTTCGTGGAATTCATTTCCACTCAAAAAACAGGACCATTGGTCCGCATGATACAAGTCGAAAAAATCGACCCAAATCCGCAGCAGGCAAGGTGCGAGCTGGGGAACATACAAGAATTGATGGCTTCTATAAAAAACAAGGGCGTTCTCGAGCCTATTCTTATTCGTCCCAGGGGAGAGCGCTATGAAATTATAGCCGGCGAACGCCGTTTTGTGGCCACTAAAAACATCGGTTTAGCCGAAATCCCTTCGATCATAATGGACGTTACCGACAATGAAGCGATGGAAATATCGCTGATTGAAAATTTGCAAAGAAAAGACCTTGATATTTTCGAGGAAGCCGACGGTCTCAAAGCTCTCATAGAAATCTACAATTACAGTCACGCGGATATTTCCGAAAAGATCGGTAAAGCCCGTTCGACAATCACCGAAATCATCAACGTCAGCCGAATTCCCGTTTCTCTTCGGATTGTCTGCCGAAGCAACGGAATTGACAAGAACCGCAGCCTGCTTATCGAAATTTCCAAGCTGAAAACCGAAGCGGAAATGAAAGCCTTGGTTGACAGTATCAAGGAACGAGGGCTGAAACGTGAAGATACGCGCGACCTGACGAAACTGTTCAAGGACAAAGAAGCCGGTAGACCGACTCGTCCAAAGCACTATATTTTCAAGTACCACCCCAAGGATGACCGTTCTTTCAGCGTAAAAATTGAATTCAAGAAAGAGTCTGTAAATCGACAGGAAATAATTAAAGTCCTCGAGGATCTTCTCACAAAACTCAAATCCTCTCGATAAATCATCGGTTTTTATTTATTTTCAGCTTCTTATAATCAAAATATTTATTCCAATGAATTCGCTTTTGTCATCGAAAATGGAATCTATAAGCGAATAAACAAATAATTTTGTTTTTTTTTCTTGAAGCGTGATCAGCACTATCAAGGAATATACCTGGGTAGGAAAATTTTCCGGGACGACGACGGCCAGAGAAAGGGTCGCGTTTCGACAACCACGAAAGGCTCCACCTTTGCGTTATACGTTAGTTTACATAATATATGTTATGCGACTCATTTCGCAGATATTTATATTCCTATTATTATCAATTACTTAGGGATTTTATACCCTTGTGGATATCCTCGCTGCCCGAATTCTAGGCAACTGTGGATATTTCTCTTCTTCGGAAAGTCGATCGGCCCGAAATTCCCCGCTCCCCCATAAATTCCAAATTCGTTTCAGGATTGTGCGAGATGGATGAAATATTGCGTCCGAAATCGAAGATCAGCGGACCTTCGGAGGTCCGGCCGCCTTCTCTATCTTCCTTGATTTTGCCGCGCTGATAAACATCCATACGGCCGTGTATAGGACAACACCGAAAATGACCCACTTGAGGACGGCCAAGGGAAGCGACTTGACGATATAGGCGGCGATCAAAACGCCGACGATGCCGCCGATCGTCGCCCCGACGGCCGCTTTCCGGTCATATGCGTTCGCGGTGACGAACCGGGCGCTGCCGGCGGTCATGAGCATGGCCGTCGCCGTCATCATGATCGGAAAGGCCGTCAAGGGGTGCATGCCGAGGCCATAGACGATGGCCATGCACGGAGCATAAAACCCGATGCCGATCGTCTGCAAAGCGCCGAACACGAAGCTCAGCGCGACCGCCAGAATCAGTTTCCACCCCGTCAGACCGATGGCCTCTCCCCCGAGCGGCATCAGATTCAACTGACCCGCCAGAAAGATCAGGGCGATAACCAATAAGCCGATTCCCATCCCCAGCTGGATTTTATAGCGCTCCATTTTGGCCACGATTCCGGCGCCGAGAACGGACCCGGCCGGCGCGGCGACGGACATTAATACGAGAGTGACCGGATCGACCTTCACCGCGGTCATGAAAATGAAAGCTTGGAAGACCGTCGGCATGGTGTTTCCGACGTTCATGGTCCCCGGAATGATCCGGTCGTCGACAAGCCGGAAAAACTTGAATATCGCCGTTTGCTGGGCAAAACTCCCGATCCCGAGCGTGTCGAAAAAATTGGTGATGAACCCCGTTCCGATCAGAGCGGCCCAAGGTCTGTCCGAAAAAAGTCCGCGATTTTTAACGGCGTCCCGGACGTAGAAAAATCCAAAGAACGTCGTCATGAGGCCGAGGGCGGCTTTCAGAATGATTTCCATGGCCTCTCATCCTATGGGATAACCCTATCGCCGTCAAGCTTGACAAATTCGTCTTTAATGCTACCATTATTCATAGAACCACCGAGGGGAACGAAGCGGAGATTCATTAATCATGATTTCAAAAATCCTCTTGTTTTTCTTTCTCGCCTTGGGAATGATTAGGCCCGTCCTGGCTTCTTGGCCGGCTCAGAACGCGATCAAACAGCCCCAATTGAAATACGATGTCTCAGTCACTATGAAGCTCATCCAGGTTTATGTCTTGGATAAAAACGGCCAACCCGTCAAAGATCTCGATCCATCCGATTTTGAGGTGATCTCGAATCACAAATCTCAGAAGATCGTCGCTTTCGAAAGGCATGTTCTCCCGGCGGAAGAAGCTTCGGTTCAAGAAATGGAACAACCCGAAGATCAGAAGATGTCTCGGAAGTTCTTTTTCCTCTTTGACTTCGCGTTCAACGACAGCGGCGGAATCGTCATGTCCAAGAAGACCGCGGTCGATTTCCTCGAAACGTATGCCCTGCCGACGGACGAAATCGGAATCATTTCGTATTCCGTGGATAATGGCTTGACTCTCCACGAGTATTTAACCCGGGATCATGCGAAAATTCGCGAGCTCATTAAAGAACTGGGATCCACGGAAGCAAAGGGAAGAGCGGGGGCATTCTTGGAGGAGCTAGTAACGGAAAAAACGGCGAAGATGGACCGACAAGGGTCGGAGGGCATGGCCGAGGCGGCCCGGGAGGCATTCAAGCGAGGCGCGAGAGCCCAGTCCGAGTCGGAAATCCTC
>CAYSGA010000053.1:0-9984 GCA_964430165.1 uncultured Eubacteriales bacterium | reverse complement strand
CGCTACCCAGCCCTTGGCACGCAGCCTTGGCGAGCATTATTGCCGTTCCGCTGGGAGCGTCTTTCTTGAACCGGTGGTGCGTTTCGGAAACTTCGACATCGTAGTCTTCCCCGAGAGTTCTGGCGGCCTGGGCGATGAGCTACCTCAACACGGAAAACGAATTTTTCATCCCGGCCTTCGCCCCGGCGTTTTTCAACGCGTTTTCGATCGCGGCCCCGGTGGCGCTTTTCGGCTATTACCTGAACCGGGGGAAAAATCCGATTCTGGGAATGGCCGTCGGTGTCGTGCTAGGCGGGCTCGCCCAGTTCCTCGTCCAGATCCCGCGGCTGCTCCGGCGGGGTTTCGTTTACCGCCGTTGCCTCGATTTCCGCGACGCCGCTTTCCGGAAAGCGATGGCCCTCTTTTTCCCGGTGGCGGTCGGGCTTTCGGCGTCCCGGATCAACGTCCTTGTCAACACCATGTTGATCTCCGCCATTCCCGGAGGGATCAGTTGGTTGAATTACGCCTACCGGATTTTTCATCTTCCGCTGGGGATCCTGGGAGTTTCGGTCGGCCAGGTCGCCCTGCCCGCCTTTTCCCGGCTTGTCAACGAAAACCGGTTCGACGACCTCCGGCGGTCCCTGGCCGATTCCCTCCGCCTGGTCCTTTTTCTGACGGTCCCGACGTCGGCCCTGATCGCCGTCCTGTCCCGTCCTCTTACGAGCGTGATCTATGAGCACGGGCTGTTCACCGCGGCTGATACCCGGATTACGGCGGCCATGTTGATCCTCTACATGATCGGTGTGCCGTTTGTCTCCGCGCTTCGCAATATCGCCTCAGTATTTTACGCCTGCGGGGACGCCCGTCTCCCGATGGTTGCGAGCTTCGTCTCGGTCGGCTCGAACATCGTCCTCAACCTGGCTCTGATGAGAATCCTCGGGCCGCTGGCGTTTCCGCTCTCGGCCTCCGTCGCCGCCGTCGTCAACATCGGAATATTATTCGTCCTTCTTCCGAAAAAAATCAGCGCGTTTCCCGCAGGTCCGCTGTTCCGGTTCTCCGGCGTTCTCACGCTCGCCGCGGCGGCGGGAGCCGGGGCGGCCTGGGCCGGAGCGGCGACGATCGCCCGGTTTGCGGGGACGTCGTTTTTCGTTCAACTCGGTTCGGTCGTCGTCTGCGGGTTGGCCGGCCTCGGGATCTTTTACGCGGCCTGCCTGGTCCTTCGGATGACCGAAGCCCGCGATTTCGTCCACCGGTTTCTCCACCGGGGCGGCGGCGACGGCTCCTCGATATCTCCCTCAAACTGAAAATTTCTGACTCGTGAATTTTCTTGAAAGCCGGTTTTTGCCGGCGGAAATGTTTTTCGGGAATCATTCCCGAAATTCGGCGCTCCCGAAATTTCCCGGAAGGGGCGCCGTCCGCCGCGTTCCCAGGGCGGGAACAAGCTCGATGAGAATCTGTCGGGACAGGCTCCGCCAGATGAACCGCAAATCAAAACGTCCGGCGTGACGGACGAGGTACAGGTCGACGTTTTGGATTCGGCGCCGGAAAAAATCGTAATTCAACATGGTCTGGAGTTCCCAATTCCGGATCAGGCCGACCGCCAGGTCGGCGAATCCCTGTTTCCATTCGCCGTTTTTCGGGTCGTAGGAGACCGTCACCCAGCCGTTGAGCCGGTCCTCCGGGTTGATTCGGAGCATCGCGCTCAGGTCCCGGCTCGTCGTCCCTTCGATCAGCCACCCTCCGGTGCGCCGCCGGGACTGGAGGCTGTAAAAGCCTTCCAGGAAAACGGACGGCGTGATCTTCCAGACGCTCCGGAAGATCACGCCGCCCGAGGTGAAATTCCGTTTCTCTTTTTCCAGGAACTGCTCCAGGGCGGCGGTGATTTGAACGCTCCACGCGGGCCGGAGATAAACCGGCCGGGCTGAAAGCGAAAAAGCCGTGTTGTTGCCGTAGGTTTGGGAGCGTCCGTCCGCGGTCAGAAGATCGTTGACCAGGAGCGTGTTTTGAAGGGAGGCCTCCAGCAATCCGCCGTAAAACCGGAACGGCCGCAGGCCGAGGCGGAGTTGAGGGCGGGCCAGCCGTTGATTCCCGACGAGGTCCTTGTTCAGGTAGTATTCGGCCGCGGCGGTTATGTGCTCGGCGTTGTAGGAGAGGGTGATATTGCCGGTGAAAATATGCGATGTCCCTCCGACGCCGTCCAGCCGGAGCCGGGAATAGCGGGAATTCAGGCCTAATTGAACGTATTTTCCGAGCGGGAGGCTGTAATCGACGGCCGCGAGACGTTGAGCGTGAAGTTCGGTTTTTCCCTCGACGTTCAGAACCCCCCATTTCGGCGAGCGAAGAAGCGTCTGAAACCCCAACCAGGCTTCAAACGGCCGGCCTAGGGGCTTGTTGAAGGAGAGGTCCAGGAGAACATGCCCCCGGTCTTGCGGAAGTTTCCGGTCGACCGACATCCGGGCGTTCCACAACCCGGTCGAGTTGAAATTCGCGGTCCAACCGAGGTCGAGCCGTTCGGCTGCCGTCCAGGTCGTTTCGGTTTGAAAATCGAGCTGGCGGGAGAGGCCGCCATAGCTTTTCAGGATGCTGTGTTCCTCGTACCGGGCCTGGGTCAGGCTGTGGAGGGCGTTCTCCCGTTCGACCAGGTACGCGACGTTGGCGAAGAGGCCCTGGTTTCGGTTGAACCAGATTTTATCCAGGGAAAAACCGCCGGTCCGCTGCTTTTCGCCCAGGGAAAGCTTGAATCGGGGGAATCCGACCGACGGAAGGCCTTCCACGTACATCACGACGTCCAGGCCGACGACTTCATAGGCCGGCGTGATCTCGAGGATCCGGGCGGTGGAGGAAACGAGCGATTCTTGGATCCGGGTCAAGGTCAGGTCGTTGAGCGCCGAACCGCGGGCGCGGGCGTCTTTGACCGCAGCTTCCGGAAGAACCGCCCCGGCGGGGAACGAACGGACGTCGATCGTGTCCCCGTAAAGAAACCCGACGGCCGACGGTTCGCCGGGATCGAAGAGAAACTCATCGTACCGGAGGGTCGTTCCGTCCTTCCGGAGCGTCACCCCGCCAAGGGCGAGAAAAGTCCTTGAAGCGAGGTCGGCCTTCAGGACGCCGCAGGACACGTCGTATCCGGCGAACTGGAACGTCACCCGGTCGGCCATGATCTGGTTCAGGTCGAAGCTGTAGGTAAGGAGAGTTCCCTCCAGCCGGAGGAGGATGTTTTCGCCGGTTGGTGGAACCGGGGCGGCGGGCGCCGTTTGATTTTGGGCGGCTCCGGCCAAACTCGCGGTCCACGCCGCGATGGCCGCGGCCGCCAGGTATATCCGTCCTTTCATGAGGGAAACCGGAGTTGATAAAGGGTGAGACCGGCGTCGGCATTCCAGAGGAATCGGCCGTCGAAGGCCAGGCCCTGGGGCGACGGTCCGGGGGAGAGAAACTTGCGGATCAACTGACCCGTGGAATCGAGCTCGTAAATCGAAATCGCCGTCGGGTCCGAGATCCAGAAACGCAACCCATCGAAGGCCAGGCCAGCGGCCCGGGTCCCGGGATTGCCGAACGACCCGATGACTTCGGCCGTTTCCGGGTCCACCCGGAGGACTTTATTGGACAGGGAATCGGCCAGCCAGAGCGAACCCTGGGCGTACTCGCAGGCCGTGAAGGAACCGCGCTGAAGACTGAGGCGCTTCTGGATGTCGCCGTTGATGACGTTGATTCGGTAGACGTCGGAGCTCCCCTCGCCGCAGACCCACAGATCCGCCCCGTCGGAGGCGACGCCCGTCGTCCCGGAAAACGGCGGCGACAGGGTCCGCACGAGCGCCCCGCTGGCCGGGTTGAGGCCGGCGATCAGGCCGGAGGCGCCGTCGACCATCCAGAGAAGGGAACCGTCCCATGTCAAATCCAGGGGAGAGGCGACCGGCGCGGCCAGGGTCTGGACGACTTCGAAGACGACTTCCCCGAAGTCCGGATCGAAAGGGTTGTCGAACAGCCGGTCCCGGCAGGCGGGAACGGCCGCGAGACTAAAAACGACAATTGAGAGACAAATAAATTTCGCGCGACGGGCCATGGTGGATTCCGACCGAGAGCGATCGGACGTTCGCTTCCCGGTTCCGGCGTTGGACGATCCGATAAATGTCCAGAAGGTTGGCCGCCCAAACCGCGGCGGCGGCTAGAAGGAAGGCGTTTCGCCGGCCGTCGTGCCGCTCGACGAGGTCGCGGTAACGCGAGGTCGAGGCGACGTCGGTCGCCGCCTTGTAGAGGTCGTAATTCAAGTTGCCGAGGCGGTTTTGATAAACCGCCCCGGCCAGGCAGGCCAGCTCGGCGGCGGCAAAGGCCGCTCCCTTGAGGGTCCGGTGTTCGGAAATTTGTCCCCAGCCGGGTAAAAGAAGGGATTTTTCGAGCGGCCCGAATCTCCGTTCGGTCGGGGACGTTTCTTCGGCCGCGCCCCCGGAAAGGGGGAGCAGCGCCGCGGCCAGGAGGAAGGCCAGAACGGCTCCCGTCCGCCTCCCCGGTCGGGCCGTATTTCGCTTCGACATCGTCGATCCCGGTTCCACGAATATCATATCTTATTTTTCTTGACAAGAAGTTTGAAAATCGTTTATGTTATTTTCACACAGCAAGGGTTCGAAGGAGGAAATCCATGTTCGATCTTCGCCGTTGGATGGTTTGCAGGATTCTGGCTGTTTTTCTCTGCGCGTTTTTCGTGATGGAAGCGCACATGCTCTACGCCCAACAGGGCGCGGCCCTGGCCGAACAGCAAGCGGCGCTGTTTAAAACGGCCCGCGAGGCGTATTTCGCCGGAAACTTCAGGGAGGCGAAAAACGTCCTGGATAGGCTGATCGGGGACCTGGCGACGATCGACGGCCGGGACTCGTTCAAGGGGGAGACGTACCTTTTGGCCGGAGCGACTTATGAAAAGCTCGACGACCTGGGACTTTCCGTCAAGTATTATTGCCGGGCGAAGGCCGTCTTGGGAGAAGGCAGGACCATCGAGGGTTTGGAGCTCAAGGACCTCCGCTATTACCAGGCGGATTGCGCGGCGATTGGGGCGATCCTGGAAGCCGGCCTGGGCCGGGAATCCGACGACCTGGTCGCCCGGTACAACCAGGCCAAGATCGGGTATTTCGCCGGGGCATATGAAGCCTCCCGGGCGGTCCTGGAATCGCTGATCACTTCCCTCGGGGCGATCGACGGGCGGGACACGTTCAAGGGCCAGGTTTATTTACTGGCCGGCGCCGTTTATGAAGTTTTGAAATTCAAGGAACTGGCCGTCAAGTATTACTGCCGGGCCAAGGCAATTCTGGGCGAGGGCGTGACGATCGAGGGCTTGAAGCTGGACGATCTCAAATATTATGGGGAGAAATGCGGCGGGGCGGCCGTCGCCGGAACCGCGGTCCGGACGGCCGGCCGGAAGAAAAGCTGGTTCGGCGGCCTATTCGGGGCGCTCCTCGGCCTGGCCCTCGTCGGCGGCCTGGTCTGGTATCTCTTCTTCTCCAAGAACGCCCCGCTCGGCAAGAAGGGGAAATACACCAGCATCACCTTCCGGGTCGACGTTAAATACCGCGGCTTCAATTCAACCGGCCACCGGAAATTCATGATCGGCAGCGAGGTTAAAAACAACGAGAATTTCCTTTATCCGCAGTTTATTAACAGCGATACCGCGTGCAGCGCGGCGACAAAAGAGGAAAACTATTCATATTCGTACACGCTGACGGGGGACAGCGTCGTCATGAAACAGGACTGGATCAATTGGGATTATGTGTCTCTTCCGCCTGGCGGAGCCTGGAAAAAGCTCTGCGCGGAATATACGGTCACGATCGACAGGTATGAGTATGAAAGCGGGCGAGACCCCGGCAAGCCCTCCGCCGAGGGCCTGGAAAATCTCCAGTTGGCGTCCATTGACCAATGTACGGCGAGGACGGCCCGGATTCATGATTGTTCGATGACGGCAACGATCACCTTCAGAGCGCCGACAAGCGCATCCGCGGTCCGGGCCGTGTCGTCCACATTCGTGGAAATGGTTCACAAGTACTGACGGGGAGTCAACCGAGCAAATCGAGAATCTCGGCGGGGTTTGAGATAAGGATCCGGGCGCCGTTCTTTTGAAGTTCGTCGGCCGTCCGGAAGCCCCACAAAACGCCCACGCCGAACATCTTCGCCGCCGCGGCCGTTTGCATGTCGGTGTTCGTATCACCGACGTAGAGAATCTCGCCCGGGGGGACGCCCAGCCGCAGGGCGATTTCCAGGGCGCCGGCGGGGTCGGGTTTGACCGGGACGTCGTCCCGGGCGCCGAAGACGCACGCGAACCCGATGTTCGGAAAATATTTGCTCACGACTTCCAAAGTCGAATCGTGGGGCTTGTTGGAGAGAACGGCCAGGGGAACTCGGCGCCGGAGCAGGGCTTCGAGCATTTCCGGAATCCCGGGGTAGGGCCGGGTTTTGGACGCGTTCCGGAGGCGGTATTCGGCCCGGATCCATTCGCGGAACTTCCGGGCGGTTTTGGGGTCGTCGGCGCAGGACGGAGGCAGAGAACGGCGGATGAATGTCGCCAGGCCGTCGCCGACCAGGGTTTTGCATTCCTTCACGGTCTTGGGCGGGTAACCCATCCGGGCGAGGGCGGCGTTCATCGAATCCGTCAGGTCTTCAATCGTATCGAGCAGCGTCCCGTCCAGGTCGAAGATCACGGCGCGGAATTTCATGGGGTTCTCCGGAGGGGCATTGTACAGGAGCCGCCCGTTCCGTCCAAGTGCTCCTTTTTCGTTGACATCGTCGAATTTCGTCTGTTACGATGGCCGTGCGGCCGGGGGATGGAAGGGGGCAGGAGGCGCCGATGCTGACCGTCAAAAAAATTCTTTGTCCCGTGGATTTCAGCGAACCGTCGTTTTTGGGACTTTCCGCGTCCGTCGACCTGGCCCGCCTGTACGGGGCGGACATCGAGGTCATTTACATCCTGCCGATTTTGCCCCCTCAGCCGATCGATCCCCAGTATTCCTTCCAAGTCCCCGAATACGAAATTCTTCTCCATCAGGACGCCGAAAACCGGCTGGCCGCCCTCGTCAAAGACAAGATCCCGGAGGGTATCAACGCCGCCCCGGTCGTCGGCCACGGCAGCGCCGGAAAGGAAATCGTGAAATACGCCGAGCAGACGAAGACGGACCTCATCGTGATCGCTAGCCATGGCCACGGCGGATGGCATCACCTGGTCATGGGCTCAGTCGCCGAAAAAGTCATCCGCCATTCTCCCTGCCCGGTGCTCGTCGTCCGGGAAACCCGGAGCTGATTTTCCGCCGGCCGTTTCGGTTGACAGTCCGGGCGCTTTTTTGTTATTGTCTTCCCTCCCCGGCGCTATCGTCTAGGGGCCAGGACGGATGGTTCTCAGCCATCAAACCGGGGTTCGATTCCCCGTAGCGCTACTCGCCTTATTTTCCCGTTTTCCCCTGATTTTGAACGACTTTTCAGTTTCCTCGTTTTCAGCACCTTTAGCCTAGATTAAGCGAGATTCAGTACTTTCTGTGACACCGGTGTGACACGGGGAGAAGTCTGCTTTCAATCCCGTCCGGGCGTTGGCCGTCTTATCCTGCTACCCTACCTTGCCATTCCTCAGGTTTTTACCACTGAAGGCCCCAATATCGCATCCTTTAGCCCGACCCACCTCCCCCCGCAAATCGACCGGGGTGGGAATAAGTCCCTTAAAAATAGGAACTATTTTAAAAGCATATCGATCATTTTAAGTCGGTGCATGTTGAGCTCATGGCAGCGACGGACGAGCCGAAAACCGGCCGCAAAGTTCGCTCACTAACGTGGTACCGGATGAATTTGTGGTAGGGTCAAACCCGAAATGGCAGGATTAAATCGGGATTTTGAGGCGGCCGAAAAATGGGGTGCGGGTCAGAACCTTGAACTTTCACTTCACAGGTGGTACACTAAGTGGGGGCAGGTCAGTCCCGGGAGGCCGGATCTCATTCGCGCGGAAGCTCCGCGCAGCGCCTCATTTGAGGGCGCAATTGTCTCGCGCCCGGACCTTGATCGAGCTGATCTTGTCGTTCCATCCACTCGAAACCAGGGAGCTGATCGCGTTGACGGACGTCGCGTTCCCCTTGAGGGCGCTTTTGTCCCCCCGATAAGTGATGTCCTTCCACATCGTCACGCAGGCATCCTGGCCGATCTTGAGCGATGAGATCTTGTCGTTCCAGTTCCCGCTGCTCTGGTTCTCTCCGAGGTAGAGGCTGCGCAGATCGCTATAGTCTCGATCGATATAAACGGCGAACCACTTACCCTCATAATTGGTGTGCTCGAAAAAGACCACCATGTTGGATGCCGGGTTCTGCGGATCGATCTCCCCCGGGGAGAGCGCGGCGAGAGCGACGACCGTCGCTAGCGAAAGGACGATTCCCCAAGCGAGAAGAACTTTTTTCATGGCCTCTCCTTATCTTTCGTCGGATACACTCTAGCGTGCTCACGGGCGACAGTCAAGGGATGCGGGCGAAACATTCCCATCCAACAATCGGGTTTTCCGTGCGGAGGCCGCCGCCCGCTCGATCCGCCGGCGTCCTGATACGCCGATCATCGCGTCCAGGGGGCCATTGTAGCGCCTGGGACAGCCGAAAATAGGGGGGGTATGGCTATAGGGTAGCCGGAACTTCTTTGCGCCGCCTGTTCCCCCGAGTGGTATCCCGCAAGGCGTCCAAAGCGGGCCGTTCTCCGATCATTTTGAATGATACATAATGACCTTTTGTTACATTCATTTTGACCATAGACGGACGATCTTTCAGCGGTAAGGGAAATACCCCTCGGAAGGCGGTCCCGGACAGGCTGGCGCGTCAGGCGCCGACGTTTCAGCCGGTCCTGGATGTCAGCGGCGTCGTCAATGGCCCCAGGAAGCGCCCCATAGTCCCCAGGCGGCTACCAGGAAGTCTGATGGCTGTGAATCCCCGCCTAGAGTCAATGCAAGATCAGGAAAATGCCGATCCATAGCGGTGCGGCGAATACGGCTCCCCACATCACGCCGTGTGCGGCGTCAGCCCCCGCTGTCTTTTCTCCTGATTCAAGTTCGGTTCATATTTCATGTCAATTATTTCTTTCATAGCTTCCTCCCTGGACACATATTCTACGTTAAATCCCGCACTCCTGAAGAAGTAAACTCTGTTCGGAGGGTCAATAGATGAATCACTTGCTTGATCTTTCGGTAATGCTCCTTTTTTTTCTGCTGCGGACATTTCTGCTTCACTAGCTGCAGCACCAGCTACTTCCCCAAGAACACTCCCAGGAATACTGTAACCAAAAGCTCCACGGATAAGTACGCCTGAAGTGCTATCCCCTATGGTTATTGTATGATCTTCAGGTGTTGTATACAGCACAACGTATGCCTTCTGATTCAACATGGCTACTACTTCGCCGTCGAGTCTCACCGCCCACTCTACCCACGCACCAACCATGCTCTTTCGTCTGTAAACATAAATAATTACGGTATTATCATCCGGAGGTGTTACCTCGTGAAATGCTATTTCACTCTTGGTTGTGGCCTTATAAAAACCAGCACATGACGCAAGAAATAATTGAGCCATTAATAGAATTCCGATTGCCAACCCGTTTCTCATAGACCTTTCTCTTCTCATGTTCCCCCCTAATCAAGTGTTTTTGATAAAAAGATAAGAATTTGCTTTTTCCGAGCGAACTGAATTCCCGCCCTTGGCGCTGAATCCCCCCTCCTAACCATGCCGATACTGTATCACCGGCCGGGCGGCGAGGTCAATCACCGCACGCCTCAGTTCCGCCCTCGGGCGTCCTGCAGATCCGGGGAGCTTCGGCGCCGGGAGCCGATATCCCAAAGGACTAGGGACCTCATCCCTGAAAAATGGTCCAGACAAAATGTTAGTATTTTGGCAAAATCTCTTTGAAGGGAGGCTTTGCCGATGAAGAAATCGAAGTTCACCGAGGAGCAGATTGCCTTCGCCCTCCGCCAAGCGGAAACGGGGACCCGGGTGGCCGAAGTTTGCCGGAAGATGGGGATCT
>CAYSGA010000052.1:0-10024 GCA_964430165.1 uncultured Eubacteriales bacterium | reverse complement strand
CGTCGTCTCGGGCCTTCTGACCGACAAGCTCTCGGCCAAGATTCTCGGCCGCCCCCTGACCGGGCACGGCCGCCGCCAGGATTACTCCGAGATCCCGATCCCCCGGATGGCCAACACCTACATCGCCGCGGGCCCCCACGACCCGGCCGAGATTTTGCGGTCGGTGAACAAGGGATTCTACGCCAAGCGGATGACGGGCGGGCAGGTGGAAGATTCGGGAAAATTCACCTTTTCGGTAAGCCTGGGATACTTGATCGAAAATGGCCGGTTGACGCGCCCGGCCAAGCAGGCGACCTTGATCGGAACCAACATCGGCATCCTGAATCAAATCTGCATGGCCGGGACGGACCTGGAGTTCGGACAACAGACCGGCACCTGCGGCAAGGAAGGCCAGCACGTTCCCGTGAACGACGGCTGCCCGACGCTGAAAATCTCCTCGATGACCGTGGGAGGACGGGGATGAACGCTCGGCCCCCAAACGACGACCTTAAATTTCTGGCCGATAAATTCGTCCGGTTCGGACTCGCCTGCGGGGCCGACGAAGTCGAGGTTGGAATCGGCGACGACATCGAATTCGGCGTCGACATCCGGATGGGCGAGATCGAAAACCTCGTCGAGGCCGGGACCCGGTCGATGGGAATCCGAATCATCAAGGACCACAAAACGGCCTTCGCCGGGTCGTCCGACTTTTCGACCGATACGATCGAGCGTCTGATCCGGAACGCCGTTCAAAGGGCGGAACTTTCCAGCCGGGACGCCTGCGCCGGCCTGCCGGAGTCGTTTCTCCCGGCGGTCGATCCCGCGGGCCTCGACCTTAATGATCCCGAAATCGCCGCCCTCGATCCGCAAACGAAAATCATCCTAGCCGTGGAGACGGAACGGATCGCCCTGTCGGACCCGAGGATCGTCAATTCCCACGGCTCAAGCTTCGACACCCACGAGGGACACGCGGTTCTGGCCAATTCCAAGGGATTTTTGGGCGAATACCGGAAGACATACGCCGGACTGAACGTCGGCCTGCAGGCGGGGGAAACCGACGACCTGGTCGAGGATTTCTGGTTTTCCTCCAAAACGCATTTGGTTGAATTATCCCGGCCGGAGGAAGTCGCTCGGGCAGCCGTCGCCCGGACGATTCGCCATCTGAAGCCACGCAAAATCGAGACCCAGCGCGTTCCGGTGATTTTCGAGCCGATGATGACCGGAAGCCTCCTCGGCTTCCTTTTCGGGTGCCTCACTGGGACCGCGGTTTATCAAAAATCGACGTTTCTGGGCGAGCGTTTGGGCGACCGGATCGGACGGGAGACGATCACGGTGATCGACGACGGCCTGCTTCCGCGACGGCTCGGTTCAAGCCCGTTCGATTCCGAGGGCGTCCCTTCGCGCCGGACCCCGGTCGTCGAAAACGGCGTTCTGAAAACATTTCTCTGCAACACCTATGCCGCCCGGAAAATCGGCGCGGCCACAACCGGCAACGCCGACGGAGCCGGCGTCGGACCGAGCAATTTCTTCCTGCAGCCGGGAAAATCCACGCCCGCGGAAATCATCCGTTCAACACGGAAAGGCCTCTATCTCATCCGGACCCTTGGCCACGGTCTCAACCCGGTAACCGGGGACATCTCCCAGGGCGCGTTCGGGTTGTGGGTCGAAAACGGGGAAATCGCTTATCCCGTTTCCGAGATCACGATCTCCGGGAACCTGGGCGACCTCCTGATGAACATCGAAATGATTGGCGATGACTTGACCTTTGACGGATCGGTCTGCGGGCCGACAATCAAGGTAGCGGAGATGCAGATCGCCGGGCGGTCCTGACGTAACGCGCCGGGCGTGTCGTGAGCGAGGAACGGGGCGTCCCGCGGCCTTAATATTTGTTGTAATGCGCGACTGAGGCGCGGTTGCGTTTCGGGACGTGAAACAGGCCGGCCTCGTCCTTCCAGTACTTCGGCGAATCCCGGTACTCCTCGACGACGGACGTTTCCGCCGGGAAGCCCAGGGCCAGGACGGAATCGACCCGGAAATGCCCGGGAATCCCGAGAATCGTCTGGATTTCAGGCCGGTCGATCGAAATCAGCCAGCAACCGGCGATCCCCTCTCCGGCCGCGGCCAGGGACATGTTTTCAACGGCCGCCCCGACGTCGTATTCGAACATTTTTTCCCGGATGTTCATATTGACGAGGACAACGACATAGGCCGCGGGTTCCCGCCCCGGCTCGGGATTGCCCCGGGGATGGATGTAGGCCGCCCATTTCAAGCAGGGAAAAAGTTCCGCCCGGACGGTCGGGTCGTCCACGACGAGGAACTCGAGCGGCTGGAGGTTGGCCGCCGAAGGAGCGAGGCGGCCGGCGTCGATGAATTTTTCCAGAAGGGCGCGGGGCACTTCCTGCGCTCCGAATTGGCGGATGCTCCGTCGGGAGGCGATCAATTCGTGGATGTCGGTTGTTTGTCGCGGCATTTCGGTCCTCCTTGTTTTTGGAAAATCATTCCTACCTCCGCCCGCATTCACCGCTTCCGCCCCAGGGCGCGGGCCGACGGGGTGACGGCCAGGCCGCCCCGTGATGTCACCCGGAGTTCGGGCGGAAGCATCCGCCCCGAATGCAACGAGGCGTCGATCGAGTCGTCCAGCGAAATAGGATTCTCATACCCGCCGAGAATTAAATCGGCGCAGATAAAAGCTGAGGCTGCGGCTGCGGCGTTTCGGGTGAAGCACGGGATTTCGCACATCCCGGCGACGAGGTCGCAGACCGAACCCATCGTGTTCTGAAGAAAAATCGCGGCCGCGTCGCAGGCCTGGACGGCCGTTCCCCCCGCGGCTTCGACGACCGCCGCGGCGGCCATTGCCCCGGCCGCTCCGATTTCGACCTGGCAGCCCGCGACCTCCGCGGCGAAGGTCGCCCGCCGGGCAAAGACGAGCCCGACGGCGCCGGCGGCAAACAGGGCCCGGACGATTCCTTCGCCGCGGATGTCCAGGTCCTGGGCGAGGGTCGCGGCCACGCCCGCCAGGACTCCAGCCGACCCGCCGGTCGGCGCGGCGCAAACGACCGCTCCGCTGTTGGAAGCTTGCACCACGGCCATGGCCCGGGCCGCCGCCCGGACCGGTATACCGCCCGTTGCCAGCGATTTCCTTTTTTCCGCGGCGAGGATTTTCCCGGCTGCCGGCCGAAGGAGTTTCAGACGGATTTTCTCCGGATCAAGACCAGTTTGAAGGGATCGTTTCATGATGTGGAAGCGCCGGAGCATTTCCCTGTCGGTTTGAGCGAGGGAAAGACCGAGAACCCGGGATTCGTTGAGCCGTCCGGCCGTTCCGGCCGATATTTTACGACGTCGGGCCAGGGCCGCAAGGTCCGCCGCGCTCCCAAACAGCGGACCGGCCTCTTGAGGGAAAAAGACCGGCGACGCCTGGAGCCGGATGATCCCGCCGCCGGCCGGGCGGAGATTCCGGTGGAATTCGCTTTTTCCATCGATTCGGACGGACGTTCCCTCGATTTCGACGACGGCAAACGACCCGCCGCCCGTCGATTTCGCCAGGAATTTGAGCCGCCGGCCTGAAGCCGCGGACAGGCTGATGCGGACCATGTTCGGATGATCGGCTCCGGAAAGGAGTCCGGACTTGAATTCGATCCGAATCCCTTCGTCCCGAGCGATCTCAAGGGCGCGGTTGAAACGCGCGTCCGTCAAGGGCCAGCCCAGAAGGCCGGAGGCGAACCCCCGGTCGGCGTTTTGGGTCCGGTAGGTTCGGGCGTAAGAGCCCGCCCGGTCGAAAGTGAAGACGGCCCGCGCCGGCTTTTCCCCGAGAAGCATCCGGCAGGTCGCGGCGATGTGATGGGACCCGGCCGTGTGTGAGCTGGACGGCCCCCGCATCACCGGCCCGATCACGTCGTTGAAAACGGAATAGAACGATTTCCCCAGCATGGAAGCATTATAGCCCGTTTCGTATATCGCCACGACATTTTCGACCGCCCTTGCCCAGGGTCCGGAGGTTGAGCCTGCTCATCCGTCGGCCCTTGGCCCTGTTTTCAGTGGCGGTGGATATCCTTGTGCATGATGCTCCGCATCCGAGTCCGGCGTTCGTCCGCCGGAAGCGCGCGGAGGTTTTTATTCATGAACTCGTCGTCCTCCTTTTGAAGGAGGCGGGCGACGAAGTCGATGACGCTCGGCGGGAACACGCCGTCCCGCTCGTACAGATCGCGGTTTTTCAACAGGATCCGGCTGGACCCGACGCAGCTTGACGGCAAAGCCGTCAGCCGGGAGGCGAGTTCCTTGTCCGCGAATATGTCGCCTTTGACGTAAAGTTTTTCGGCCAAGGCCAGGGGGGATTCTCCCCCGGGCGCCTTCGCCTTCGGGGAAAACGCCCAATCGGCCGATATGGTGATTCCGGCCAGCAGGAGGTGGATCAGGGCGCTTCCGTCGGGAGTGCGGAGTTCGACGGTTTGGCGGCCGTCGCCGGCCTTATAGGACGCCGGGTCCTGGGGATTCACGGTCCGGGCAAGGTGTCGTTTGTTCGTCCAGGCAAGAGGAACGCGGATCATGGCCTCCCGGTTGAGGTCGCTCCAACAGACAAGCGTCGGCGCCTCCTGGTGGGGAACGAGGCGAAGGTACGCCGATGAAGTCGTATTCCCAAAAGCCGTCAGCGACTCCGCGTACCGGCAGAGTCCCCCGATCAACCGGCGGGCTTCCTCCGACAAGGCGGCCGCTTCGCCGATCATGATGTTCTTGCCTTCGCGCCGCAACTCCAGGTGGAAGTGCAGACCCGTACCGGCCACGCCCTCCTCGATCTTGGGAGCAAAAGTCGCCGTGCAGCCGTTTTGCCAGGCGATGTTCCGGATCAGCCATCGGCCGAGGACGACGTCGTCGGCCATGTCCTCAATCGGCCGGGGAAGGAATTCAACTTCCAGCTGCTCGGCCCGCTTGCCCTTGATTTCGGCGAGGTCGCTCTGAATGTCGTCCACGTATCCGACCTCGCCATGGGCGTATTTCACAGCTCCCGTAACCTGGGTGATCCGGCTGAGAATTTCGTTGACGATCGACCCGGATTTGAGAAACGGCGAACTGTTATGATACCCCTTCTGGAGTTCGGCCGGAAAAAGGTCGGGTCCCCGTTCGCTGAGAAGATAGAATTCGATCTCCCCGAGGGCGTGAAGTTCCAGGCCCGTATTCTTCCGAAACAGGTCAGCCGCGCGTTTCAGGATGTTGTCGGGAGCGAAGGGCGCGGGGGTTCCATCCTTCGTGAAATAGCGGCAGATGAAATCGAGGCTGCGGTCGTCGAAGGGGTTGAGAAACGCCGAGGAATAGACGGGCACGACGTAGAGATCGGACATCGCCGTCTCGACCATCCCCTTGAACAGCGCGGACCCGTCGACACGCTCCCCCTCGGCCAGGATCGCCTCGGCCTGGGCTTCGTCGGCCACCGGGAGTTTGAGTTCCTTCAATTTTCCGTCGAGCGCCGTATAATGAAAGGTGATCCGCTCGAGACCTTTCTGCTTAATGACCCGGACGAAATCCGCCCGGGCGAAATCCTTGGGACGCTTGTCGAGAAGAACCGACAGCGGATGGGACAGGGCAAATGGAAAACGCGGCGAGGGCATGGACGAGCTCCTTGGTTTTTTGGATGACAATAAAGGCCGGTCCGTGGTCATTTCGCTTGTCTTGCCTTGACGGAAGTTTTTTATTTTATAGGAAATAAGGGTGGTTTGACAATCGGGGATTCGAACCATCGGCCCGACCGTCTGGGTTCCCCTTCTGGCCGGAGTCGGAAAAACGAGTCAAACATCCTGGGGGCACTGTTCTCCGGCCGTCCCGTGAAGTCAACGATACGAGGGAGATCCGGCCGGCTTGATCAATACAGAAGATACGGTTTGCGGAGGGCTTCAAACTCCCGCAAATCCTTTTCGAACCCGTCGACGATCGCCTCGACCGCTATGCCTCCGAGAAGCGCTTCGCGGACGGATGATGTTCCGCAAACCTTGTCGAAATAGTCGTCATGAAAGGCGAACCGATCCGGATGCATCTCCCTCAGGACGGCGATGATGTGGAGGGACGTCCGGACGGAGCGGAAAACGTTCCGGTCGGTGATGTGGATCTGGCAGCCGCCGCAGCGTTCGCCCTGAAACTTGGAAAACGTCGGGGTGAACCATTGCTCTCGGAAGGTCACCCCGGGGAGGCCGAGAGAGTTGAGACGGGCCGTCAGTTCAAAACCGTCGATCCATGGCGCTCCGAAAAATTCAAACGGATGGTTCGTCCCCCGTCCCTCCGAAACGTTCGTTCCCTCGAGCATAACCTGGCCGGGGTAGACGACGGCCGTGGCCGCGGTCGGCATGTTGGGCGAAGGATTCACCCATGGCAGCCCGGTCTCCTCGAACCACATGCCCCGTTTCCAGCCCTTCATCGGGACGACAGTTAGCTTCGCTTTCTTGTCCAGGAACCGGTCGTTGATCAGGAGGGCCATCTCTCCGATCGTCATTCCCGGCCGGAGGGGAACGGGATACAGCCCGATGAAGCTGCTGAATTCCGGGTATTCCAGGACCGGTCCTTCCAGGAAGCGGCCGGTGATCGGGTTCGGCCGGTCCAGGACGATGAATTCGAGGCCCGCCTCGGCGCAAGCTTGCATGGCATAAGCCATCGTGGCCGCGTAAGTGTAGACCCGAGTCCCAACGTCCTGGATGTCGAAAATGAGGACGTCGATATCGCGGGTCATCTCCGGCCGGACGGTTTTATCCTCGGCAGTCGTGTCAAAGGACCGCATGAATTCGTCGATATTCTTCAGCATGCCCGGTTGCGGCTTCTGCGACGGTCCATAAAGGCTGAAAACCGGCAGACCGTGCTTGTCCTCGAAATAGAACGGGACATACTCCCCCGCCTGGGCGTCCCCTCGGACCCCGTGTTCAGGGGCGTACAGGGCGACGAGTTTGAGGCCGGGAATCCGGCGGAGAATCGAGATCGTGCCGTTCAATCTCCCGTCCACCCCGGATGGATTCGTGATCAGTCCGACGTTTTTATCGCGGATCAAATTCAACCGGTCTGATACCAGAACTTCGATTCCCGGCCTCACCCGTCCTGCGGGCTCGGCATATCCGGCGCCCGGCCCCAAGGACGGTCCCTGCCGGTACGATGGCGCGAGAATTCCCGCGGCCAAACAAAGCCCGAACGCCGCCGACTTCTTTGCCCGTCGGGTCACCGGAGTCAAAAGGCCCCTCCTTTTGCGGTCAAACGCTTTCGCCGGGTTTTCAACGTGAATCGCGTTCATGACGTTTTCTGTTCCGGGTCGATGATAACGCGTTCCGTTTAAAGTCTCAATCACGGATTTTTCAAATCTTCAGAAACAGAAGGAGAACCCCCGGAATCCGGAACGAGGAAAAATCGAAGGAGGAAAAGCAGCGCGCATTTTCAAGTCCCGGCCCGGAAGGCCACGATCCGGCGGATGCCTTCGGCGAAGTCTTCCGGAACGCCGGCGAACGACAGCCTCAGGAAGCCCTCGCCTCCCGCCCCGAAGGCAATTCCGGGAATCGTGATCACTTTCGACCGGGTCGCCAACGCCTCGGCGATTTCCAGGGACGTCCCCCAGTCCTCCCGCCAGGACGAGACATCGAGAAAAATGTAAAACGCTCCTTCGGGTTCGGCAAACGGAAGCCCGAGGTCGCTTTTCAGGCAGCCGACGGCCAGGTCGCGGCGCCGGCGCAATTCGACGAGATTTTTTCCGCGTTCCTCGTCGGCCGCGCCGTCGAAAACGAGGAGGGCGGCGCGTTGGGCCGGGACGGAGGCGCACGTCACGGCCATCTGGTGGATGCCGACAACGGGCTTGGCCAGTTGAGGCGGAACGACACACCATCCGAGGCGCCATCCGGTCATGGCGCAGCTTTTCGAGAGACTATCGACGACGATCGTTTCGGGAAGTCGGGTCCGGATCGACTCCGGCCGCGTTTCCCCGTAATAAATTTCGCGGTAGACCTCGTCGGAGATCGGGACGATGCCGCGCCCGGCCAACATGCGGGCCAACCTCCCCATTTCCTCACCGGCGTACACCGCCCCGGTCGGATTGTTCGGATTGTTGAGAATGACGGCCTTTGTTTTTTCCGTCAGCAGGGATTCCACCTGCCGACTTTGCAGGGCAAACCGGTCGTCCCGGTCCAGGGGATAAAAAACCGGAACGCCGCCCCAAAGCCGGACGATTTTCGGGTAGGCGGGAAACCCGGGGTCGGGAACCAGGACTTCGTCTCCAGGGTCGACCAGGACGGCGAGCGACAAAAAGAGGGCCTCCTCGGATCCTGAAGTGACGCAGACGCAGTCGGGATCCACGTCCGATCCCGCCCGGGCCGCGATCCGCGCTCTGAGTTCCGGAAGCCCGGCGTTGGCCGAATATCCCAGGGGCCACCGGCCGATCGCTCCGGAAACGCCGTCCAGCACGGCCCGGGGCGTCGGAAAAACCAACTCCCCCAGTCCGAGATCGATGCAGGAGGAATCGGCCCTATCGGCGATTTGCCGAAGCAGGGTTTTATCGAGGCCGGCGGCGCGGGCGGCCGGCCGGGGCGTTTTCATCGTCCCTCCGCCTTTCCGGCCGGTTCTTCCGCCAGTTCACGGACCAGCTTCCGGTAAAGCTCCGCCGCTTCCGCCAGGGCCTGTTTCGCGACCTTCTCCCCTTCCGTGTGGGCGTCCTCGGGATCTCCAGGGCCGAGCATGAATTGCTCGCCGAACATCCCGAGGTAGGGCGCGTCTGAACCGAAAGGGAGGATCGTCGTTTCGTAGCCGGGCCTTCGGGAAAAATGAACGGGAGGGGCTTCTTCGATTTCGGCGCTCGCCCGTCCCGCGACGGCCCGGACGACGAGGTCCCGAACGGTCCGGACGGGAACCGCGCACCGGATCACAATCGTGGCCCAGGCTTCGGGAGCGATGACGTTGTCCGCCGTCCCGCCCCCGATCCTCCCGATATTGACGGTCGATGATCCCAAAAGCGGATCGACCGGCCATTCGACCGCCCGGATATCTCCGAGGACATCCAACAGCCGCTCGATGGCGGATTCACCGAGATGAGGAAAAGCCGAATGGGCGGCCCGGCCTTTCGTTTTCAAGCGCAGGAAAAGAATGCCCTTATGGCCCAGGGCCAATTTGTTTCCGGTCGGCTCCCCGATGACGATAAACCGGCTCCCGGGGTTCAAGGAAACCGCGGCTTTGGCCCCGCAGCTGTCCGTTTCCTCCCCGACGACGAAGAGAAATCCGAACCGCAGAAAGCCCTCGGCGCGAAGCGCCCGGCCCGCGACCATCATTGCTGCGACCGGGCCCTTGGCGTCGCAGGCGCCCCGGCCGCGGACATAGGTGTCATCCTCCGCGCTGGGAAACGGGTTCGGAACGGTGTCCAGGTGGGAACAGAGAACGACTTCGACGGGGCCTCCGGCCGAGGCGAAGATGTTCGCCCGACCCGGTTCCACCTCCTGCCGGACGACCCGGAAGCCCTCGGCCTTCAGCCAATCGGCGGTGAAATCCGCGACCACGCCCTCCCCCCCGGTCACGGATGGGATGTCGATCAACCTTCGGGTCAGTTGAATAACGTCCATGGCCCCATCCTTTGCCGAGACTTCCGCAACGCGTCTCCGCCGCCGGATTACCGCCGGCGGAGTTTTCCGACGATCGCAATTTTCTCCGGTGCGACGTCCGAGGCGTTTTTGATGAAGCGCGCGGGCGAGCCGGCGACGACGACCCCGGGCGGAACGTCGGCGACGACGACCGCCCCGGCCCCGACGACGCTTCCGCGGCCGACGCGGACGCCTTCCAAAACGACGGCGTTGGCTCCGAGGAGAACGTTGTCCTCGACGATGACCGGGACCCGGCCCGGAGGTTCGAGGACTCCGGCCAAGACCGTCCCGGCTCCGATATGGCAATTTTTTCCGACGATCGCCCGGGCCCCAAGGACGACGTTCATGTCGATCATCGTCCCCCGTCCGACTTCGGCCCCGATGTTGATGACCGCGCCCATCATGATGACGCTATCGCGGCCGATCTTGGCCCCGATAGCGTCATCATGATGGGCGCGGTCATCAAC
>CAYSGA010000051.1:0-10072 GCA_964430165.1 uncultured Eubacteriales bacterium | reverse complement strand
CGAAAGCCGCGTCGGCGACGATATTGGCTTTTTCGCCGCCGCCGATCAGCCCGATATTGACGGAAACGTCCGCCGAGCGGAGCGTCTGGATTTTCCGGAGAACGGCCATCAATTCGTCGATCGCCGACACTCCCTTGTCCGGGCTTCCGCCGTGGGCCGCAACCCCCTGCGCGTCCAACCGGACGACGCACCGTCCTTTGCGTTGGATTTTCAGCGCTCCTCCGGGAAGGGACGGCTCGAGGCAAAGGACCCGGTCGGCCGCCTTCGCCTGGGCTCGGATGATCTCATCGGCCTCATCGCATCCGGCTTCCTCGGACGAATTGATGAACAGGGCCACCCGGCGCCGCGGGGAAAGATTGAGTTCGCGGAGCGCCCGGAGGGCGAAGTAGGACAGGACCAGGCCGGCTTTCATGTCCAAGACACCTGGTCCGAAAATTTTGTCCCCCTGGAGATAGAAGGGCATTCGGGCCAGACGGCCGACCGGCCAGACCGTATCGATGTGGGTCAAAATCAGAAGACGTCCGTCCAGGCGATCGCCGGTTTTCGCCGGATATTCAAGCAGGTGGAAATCGCCGCGGTCGTGCTGGGAATACCGGGTGTGCTTGACGCCGATCCGGGAGCACTTCGACAGAAAAACGGCGCTGCAGGCGTCCACCGCTTTTTTGTCGCCCGTGGGGGATTCGGCGAGCGTGAGTTCCTTGAGAAAACCGACCATCTCGCCCTGTCGGGAACGGAAATAGATCGGAAGGTTCATGGCGCCTCCTGGATCGACCGTACTTTATCACAAGAAGAGGCCGGAATCATCCCGGACGGCCGGAGGATTGACAGGGCCCTCGACTTCGAAGAAAATGTCCCTTCATGAAACAAGGATTTCGTCTCCCGTCGGCCGTCGGCCTCGTCCTGCTCCTCTGTGGAAGCGCAGCGTTCGCCCAATCCCCCCGCGTGACTTTTTCCCTGCAGGGAGGCGGCGCGGGACACGAGGAGAACAATCTCCACGTCGGACTGGCCTCCGGTTTCGGGATCTCCGTGCCGCTGACGAGGCGTCTTTCGGCGACCGCCGAGATTGACCATTGGTCGACGGAGTCCCGCACGTCGTTCGGCAAGCTATGGCACGGCCGTCTGGCCGTCACGCCGGTCCTCCTCGGGCTCCGCTACGAATTCGGCGGCAACGGCTACTTCGTTCCCTTTGTCGCCGCCGGGGCAGGTTATGTCGGGACCCGGTTCCGGATCGGTCCGATCATCACCATTCCGGAAATCACCGTCGAGCAAAACGTCCGCAGCGGCGTCGCGGGATTCGTCGGCTTCGGCGCCTCGTGGCGATTGACTGCTCTCTGGGAATTTTTCAGCGAAATGGATTACCTCATCCGGACGGCTCCGGGCCGGACCGTCGTCCGCGACCTGAACCACGGCGTTTCCACGGCCGATATCTGGGTCAATCTTCGCGTCGTCTACTTGAAATTCGGCTTCCGCATTTTATTTTGATTTCAAAGTCCGCCCCGGCTTCTTCGAGGGTTCGGACGTTGATTTTTCCCCGGGTTTGGCCTACAGTTGAGTCGATGAAAAAGGGATCGGCCGCGGGCGTTTTTTCCCGTGCTGTGTTCGTGCTGGCCGGACTGGGAACGGCGATCGTCGGACTCCGGACGCCGGCTGCGTCCGAAATCGCCTATCCCTGGAAAGGAGTCTACATCGGCGCCCTGGACGCCGCCGGATGGTGCGGACTCGTGCTGGCTCCGCACAAGGACGCCGCCTTCGCCTTCCGCTTCCAGGTCGAGAAAGAAGGTCAAAAAGCAGACGGACACGATTTTTTCTACCTGGCCTCGGAAATCGGGCCGAATTCCCCCGACGGACTCTATGCCCGGATCGGTTTTGACCTCGGCCTCCCGATCCTCCCCGATAAGAAAAATGAAACTCCGATCCTCATCAAACCGTCCAAACGCTCGAACCTGCTCCTTTTGGAATGGTCGCGCCAGGACGAGGGAGCGGTCGTCGGCCGGTTGATCTTCCCGAAAAACGTCTCCATCCGCCTGGTTCAATATTTTCCCTGGGATTTCCAGGGACGCAGCCGGATGTCCTCGGAAGGGGAGATCATCGCCGAATCGCGCGGTCCGAGGGCCTCCGCCTGCGTTCTTTGGACGAACCCGCCGGCGACGTCCACGGTCGAAACGGACGGATCGGGAGCGGTCCTGAGCTTTCCGCCCGGGGGGGACCGAGCCGTTTATTTCGCCGCCGGCGTCGGCGACAAGGCCGAGGACATCCAAAAACGTATTTACCGGTACAAGAACCCCAAAACCATTGACGTTTTAATCGCGGAGGAACGGGACCGCTATGAGAAGAAACGGGTGGTCGTGGAGGGTTTGTACGGCGGGGCGGCCGAAGCCGTTACGAACAACCTCCACTGGATGATGCTTTATCAAGCCGGCGCCCATCATCTCTATACGCCGGCGGGGCGGCGATGGATTTACGACCGGACCGAAGGCGCCCCCGACCACTGGCAGATTTTCGCCTGGGATTCTTTTTTCAACGGCTTGGAGCTTTCGCTGGAGAGCAACCGGTTTGCCGCGGATGCCGTCCGGGCGGCGCTCCAGACACAGTACCCCAACGGCAACATCCCGAGTTGGCGGAGCCGCTTCGACGGCACGCCCGATCGTTCCCAACCGCCCGTGGGTTCCTATTGCGTCCTCAAACTGTTCGGGAAATCCGGCAACCGGGATCTGTTGGAATTCGCCTATCCTTATCTCAAGAAATGGCACTCCTTTTGGAAGGAGACAACTCCCGGCGGAAAAGCCCGCCGGGACGGAAACGGCGACGGGCTTCTGGAATGGGGGTCGGACAGGAGTCTCGTGGCTGAAGATGCGCCCCCGGGGGAAGCCGAGGCGACCGCCGAACTTCGGGCCAAATGGGAATCCGGCCAGGACGACCTCCCGAATTGGGACGACGTGCCGGTGAACCCGGCTTCGGGGACTTTTGCTCTCAACGCCGTCGACCTCAACAGCCTCTACGCCCTGGACGCCTGGTGCCTTTCCCAAATCGCCGATATCCTGGACGACCGGGCCGGACACGACGCTTTTCTTGCGGAGTATGAATCGATCCGGAAGCTGATCAACGACCAGTTGTGGAACAGCCGGGAAGGGTTTTATTTCGACCGATACTGGGACGGCCGGTTTTCCCGCCGCAAGGCCGCCTCGAATTTTTATCCGCTGCTCGCCCGGATCCCCGACGAACACCGGGCCCAGCTCGTCCGCAAGCATCTCCTCAACCCCAAGGAATTTTGGGGGGATTTCGTCGTTCCGACCATCTCGCGCGACGATCCGGCCTTCAACGACCCGGGCAATCCGTCCCGGCAGTCCTGGCGCGGGACGATTTGGGCGCCGACCAACTACCTGATCTACCAGGGCCTCAAGGCTTACGGTTTCGACGCCGAGGCCTCGGAATTCGCCCGCAAAAGCTTTGGGTTGTTTTTCAATGCCTGGCGGAATTTCCAACTGTCCCCGGAAAATTTTCATCCCTTGAGCGGGGAGACGACCGGCCGGAGGCATCAAAGCTGGGGACCGCTGTTTGCGCTCATGGCCGTCGAAGAATACCTTGACTTCTCCCCCTGGGAAGGATTCCGGTTCGGCATGATCAGCCCCGACGACGAAGGGACGATTTCCCGCGTCTCGATCCAGGGTCGTCATTACGACGTGAGCGTGGCCCGCAAGGAGATCATCCTCAGGGAAGAGGGCCGGCCGATCATCGAGCTGGACGGGGGAGCGGTCGTCCGTCATTTTCTTTATTCCGAAAACGAAGTGTCGTTCGAAATCAGGTCGATGACTGACCGCCGGGTGCGGATCGAATTCCTCCGCAAAGGCAAATACCAGCTGCTCATCGACAACGCCCCCAAGCGGGTTTTTTCCGGAGCCAAGGTCAAATTCGACGTGCCCGAAGGAAACCACGTCGTTCTCCTCCAACTGCTCGAAACCTTGAATTGATCCGGGGAACCGGGGAGAGAGGACGGGGGCGGGGCGGCGGGTACGCCGCCGGAGAATGTTTTTTTTACCATTCATGTAACTTTTTTTCGCCTCCCGGCGTATAACACGATGAATCCGCCTGAAAGCTGGTGCTACTCCCCGGGCACAAAAATTGCGGCAGACGTGACGGCCCAGATTTTAAGGAGAGTTTCATGTTTCAAAAACCGCGCCTGACGTTCTTCGCTTTTTTCGGAATCCTGTTCGCGGTTTTTCCCGTTTCGGCCCAGACGCCGCCGGATGACCTCGAAGCCTTGAAAAAGACCGCTCCCCGGATCTTTATCGATTGCGGGAGCTGCGACCTGGAATATATCAAGAACGAAATCCCATTCGTCAACTACGTCCGGGACCGGAAAGAAGCCGACGTCCACGTCCTGATCACGACCCAAACGACCGCGTCCGAGGGCAAGGAATATACCCTGACGTTCATGGGGCAGAACGGATTTTCCGGAATCGACGATTCGATCCGGTTTTTTTCCAGGAAGGACGACACCGAAGACGACGTCCGCAAAGGCCTGGTCCGGACCCTCAAGCAGGGCTTGGCGGCCTATGTCGCCCGGACCCCGATCGCTTCCCGGCTTCAAGTCCGCTATCAGGCCGACAACGGGGCCGCCAGCGTTCAAGACCGCTGGGACCATTGGCTTTTTAACGTCGGCGCCGAAGGTTACTTCGACGGCGAGGAATCCAACTCCGAGAGCAACCTCGGCTTCAACTTCACGGCCAACCGCGTCACCGAGGATTGGAAATTCCGCCTCGGCTTTTCGACCGGTTTCAACCGGGATTCTTTTATCTATGAAGGGGAGAAAATCAAAAGCGCCCAGGAGTCTTATAGCGCCAGCGGATTGCTGGTCAAAAGCCTGGGGCCGCATTGGTCGGTCGGCTTTTCGATGGACGCGGATTCCTCCACCTTCGGCAACATCGGCTTCCGCCTTGTTCCGGCCCCGGCGGTCGAATACAACCTTTTTTCTTACGCCGAATCCTCGCGCCGCCAGCTCCGGTTTCTTTACCGCCTCCGGTTCGAGAACGTCCGCTACCGGGAAACGACGATCTACGACAAAACCCGTGATAACCTGTGGGGCGAATCGCTTTCCGTAACCCTCGACCTCAAGGAAAAATGGGGATTCATCTCGAGTTCCCTCAGCGGATCCCACTATTTCCGTGATTTCAAAATGAACAACCTCGTCCTCAACGCCTTTGTCCAGCTCAACCTGGTCAAGGGCTTGAACGCCTATGTCTTCGCCAGCGGGTCCCGCGTACACGATCAGCTCGCCCTGGCCAAGGGGTCCGCCTCGCTGGAGGAAATCCTGCTCGAGCGCCGCGAGCTCGCCACGTCCTACAGCTATTTCGCTTTGATCGGCCTCAGCTACACGTTCGGCTCGGCTTATACGAACGTCGTCAACCCCCGCTTCGGCCAGCTCGGCGGCAACGACAGCGGCGGGGTGAGCATCCGTATCGAGTGAGGAACACTTCGATGAACAAGAAAATCGGCTTGTCTTTTTTGATCGCCGCTGCGGCCCTCGTCCTCGTCCTCGTTTCTCCGCCGTCGGGGTTCTCCCAGAAACGTTCCGGGGATCCGGCGCTTCCGCCGGAGAACCTGATCGTCTTTCTCGCCGGACCCGGGGCCGCCTCGTACGCCCCGGAGATTCCCTTCGCCGGGATTGCGGCCGATCCGGAATCCGCCCAGGTGGTCGTAGAAATCACCCCGGGCCGCGACGGGGAAGGGGATAGTGTTACCCTGTCGTTTTCCGGCCGGGGGATGTTCCAAGGCCGAGCGGATGCGCTCACATACCGTCCGGGCCCCGGCGAACCGGCCGAAACGACCCGGAAAGAAGTCGGCCGGCTCCTGCAGCTGGGGCTCATGCGTTTCGCGGCCCGAACTCCGTCCGCCGGCCGCATCGACGTCGTCTTCCAGGATCAGGTCAAGCCAACGGCCGTTTCGGATCCCTGGAATTTCTGGGTCTTCAGCCTGAGCGTCAACGGGTTCCTGTCCGGCCAGAAGTCTTATCGGTCCCAATCCTGGCACGGCACCGCGGCCGCTAACCGGGTCACCCCCGAATGGAAGATCCGGACTGCCCTGGAATTCAATTGGGATAAAAACAGCTACGATTATCAGGGCTTCCTTTATGAAAGCGCCTCCGAATCGCGTAACGCCACCGGCTTGATCGTCCGGAGCCTGGACGATCACTGGTCGATCGGCGTTTCCGTGGCGGCCGGAGATTCGACCTACAACAACTATGATTTTCGGCTGGCCGTCAAACCGGCCGTCGAATTCGATGTTTTTCCCTATGCGGAAGCGACGAAAAAACAGCTGAGCATCCTCTACTATGCCGGCCCGGAATTCGTCCGCTACCGGGAGGAAACGATCTTCGACAAACGGCGGGAAACCCTTTGGAAGGAAACCCTGTCGATCGCCCTAGACCTCAAGCGTCCCTGGGGTTCGTTGAGCGCCGCCCTTTCCGGGTCGCACTATTTTCATGATTTCCGAAAAAACCGCCTGAGGTTCGACGCGGATATCTCCTGGCGGATCGTGCAGGGGTTAAGCTTGAACATCGACGTCGGGGGGTCGCGCATCCGCGACCAGCTGGCGCTGGCCAAGGGAGGGGCGTCGCTGGAGGAAGTCCTCCTCCGGCGGCGGCAACTCGCGACCGGGTATGATTATTACCTTTCGGCCGGGTTGAGCTACACGTTCGGGTCGGTCCGCAGCACCCTCGTGAACCCCCGCTTCGGCTCGGGGAGCGGAACGAGCATTTCGATCAGTTTTTGACCGGCGGCGGCGCGAACGGCCGCAGCGCCGAGACCCAAATGACGGAATCTCAAACGGGTGCGGCCTCGCGGGTAATCGATCGTCAGATGATGTTCACCCGCTCCAATTAAAAAAAATATTCCGGGGATTCGATTTTTCGGGAAAAAGACACGAGCGGCTCGAAATCCGGGCGAGGTTTTGATCCGCGGATTTGCCGATCGATGGAGGGCATAGACCGTCATTCGGCTTCGCAAATGAGAGCGGGAAATCCGGCGGCTAACAAACGGGCGGCGAGGCGTTCCGTTTCGGAAGGTTCATCGGCCCGGATTTGGACTCGGTAGAAATACCGGCCCGAACAGTTCACCGAGGAAATGAACGCTTTCCCGAACCGGCGGCCGAGCTTCGCTTTCAATTCCCGGGCGTTCTCTTCGTTCACGAACGAGCCGACTTGGATGATCACTCGTCCCCCGGACGCCCGTCCCGCGCCGCCCAGGATTTCCAGGCGGACGGGCGCGGTGCCGGAGCCGACCATGTCGAGCAACCGGGCCGCGGCATAGGACAGGTCGATGATACGGTTTTTGACGAACGGTCCCCGGTCGTTGATCCGGACCTGAGCCGCCCGGCCGTTGTCCAAGTTGGTGACCATCACCAGCGTCCCGAAGCGGAGAGTGGGATGGGCCGCGGTCATGTCGTACATATTGTAGATTTCCCGGTTGGACGTCAGGCGGCCGTGAAAATCCGGCCCGTACCAGGAAGCAAAGCCCGTCTGCCAAGTCGTCCGGGCAACCAGTTTTCCCCCGGCGCAAGCCGAAGTGAAAAGAAGCGCCAAGAACAGGACGGCGGTCTGGCCATGCGTCCAAGCGCGGGTCGGCTTCAAGTTTTTCACGGTCTGATCATAATCCGCGCCCCCGACAAGGGGAATCATCTCCCCGGGTGAACTGAGCGTTGATTTTCACGAGCCGGGATTCACCCCCGGCGATGATCCGGACAACCCCCCAGGGTGAGTTCCGCCGGAGCGGGAAGGCGCCGCCCTCGGGCGGTTCTTGACAAAGACGGACGCCGGCGATATCGTTTCGCGGCATGCGAACGATCCGGTTTTTCCTTCCCGCCACGCTTTATTACGGCTTGATCTATTTCCTTTCGGACCAACCGCAAATCCGAATCCCCCTCGCTTTTCCCCTGCAAGACAAGATCTTTCACTTCGTCATCTACACCGGATTCGGCGTTTACTTGCTTTTTGGACTCGCCCGAATCAACCGCCTGGAAGCGCGCTGGCGGCTCGGAACACTCGTCGTCCTCGGCGTTATTGCGGCCGGACTGGACGAGTTCCATCAGGCCTTCGTTCCTGGACGGACCTCGGATTTTGCGGACGCGGCCGCCGATGTGCTCGGGACCCTGGCCGCCTGGTTGATCGTCCGCTTCTTGATCCGCCGTCCCGCGGGACGGCGATGGTTTGCCGCGCCAACGGAATCCACGCGGGGTTTTCCTGAAAACCGGCCTTCCTCCGGTTCAGGGCGTTCCGGAGGAACCGCTCACCCCTGAAATCGAGGCGGGCCGTAAACGCTGCAAAACCGCAAAAGTTTCTTCTTGAGGAAGGCGAACGCTTTTTCCGGATTCGAGGCGAAGGTGAATATTTTCAAGTCGGAGGCGGAAATCGTCTTGTATTTCACCAGGGAATCGAAATCGACGACGTCTTTCCAGAATTCCTCCCCGTACAACATCACCACGACTTCCTCGCGGGCGATTTTTTCCGTTTGAATCAAGGTCAACGTTTCGAAAAGCTCGTCAAGCGTCCCGTATCCGCCCGGAAAGGCGATGACCGCCCGGGCCCGGCCGATCAGCCAGAATTTTCGCATGAAAAAATAATGGAAGAGAAAGCAGAGGTCTTCCGGAATAAAGGGATTGGGCGCCTGTTCGTGGGGGAGGGAGATGTTCATTCCAATGGACTTTCCCCCCGCCCGGGTCGCGCCCCGGTTGGCCGCTTCCATGATTCCCGGGCCGCCCCCCGTGCAGACCACGAAATTTTTGCCCTTCGGTCGAAGAGGGATCGCCCATTGGGCGAGCCGGAAGGCTAGTTCCTCGGCCTCCCGGTAATATCGGTTCATCGGCTCGGATGGGTCGTCGCTTTGAATCCGGGCCGAGCCCAGGAAAAGAACCGTACTGTTGATCTTGTTCCGGTCGAACCGCATGTCCGGTTCCAGGTATTCGCTCAGAATCCGGAGGGCCCGGGCCTCGGAAGCGCGAAGAAAGGCGGCGTTATTGAAGGCGATGAGCGGGGCATGGCAAGTTTTCATGGCCGTTTCTCCAAGTCCGGATTCTAGCCCAACGGACTCCCTTTGTATAGCGGCCGCGGTTTTGACTTCAGGGGGGGCGTGTGATATTTTGCTTTCCCGAACGGTCCAAGAACAAAAAAAAAGAGCGAGAACGATGTCCCATCCCCTTGAGGCCCTCCGCCACATGAAGTATCCCGGCCGCGTCATCGTCCTCGGACGGGACCCCTCGAACGAATACGACGTCGTCGTTTATGCCGTCACCGGACGGTCCCCCTCGAGCCAGGCCCGACGCCTGGAACAGGACGGAGACACAATCGTGACGAAACCGACGGACCCCGAAGTTCTTAAAACGGGCAACCCGGACCTGCTGGTCTACTCCGCCGTTTGCTTCGGCGGGCGCCTGGCGGTCAGCAACGGTCAACAGACGGAAGACGTCGCCCGGGCCGAAGCGGATCACCCCGTGGGCGCCCTCGCCGCCGGCCTGCGGAATTGGTCGTTCGAACCGGATGCCCCGATTTTCACACCGCGCATCAGCGGCCTTCTCTGGCCGGACGGCCGGGCGGCCCTCGGCCTGATCAAACGGGCGGATGACGGAACGACTCGCCGCCTGTATTTCGAATCCGTTCTCCGTCCCGGTCAGGCGGAGATGATCGCGACCTACGCTGGACCGAATCAAAACCCGCTCCCCGTGTTCCGGGGCGAACCGTTGCCCCTGACCCTCACCGAAGGCACGGCCCGGGCGACCGTGGAAGCTTTCTATGAAGCGCTCCGTCCGGAAAACCGTCCCGAGGATTTCCGCGTCGCCGCAGCCTGTGTTTTCCTCTCCCGCAAAGACCCGGACCGGCCGACGATTGCGATCATCAACCGGCATGAAAGGAAAAACAGATGATCTCCGACAAAGAATCCCGCGACAAATCGGCCCGGAAACAGTATTTTACTAAGGTTAAGGAGGATTTCCCCGAAATCCTCGCCTTCGGCGCGCAGCAATTCTTCAAACGGATGTCCATGCGCTATGGGGAAAACCCCGGATACCCGGCCCCCTTCTACATCGA